>CACXFV010000114.1 GCA_902767015.1 uncultured Lachnospiraceae bacterium
AAACAAGGAAGAGAGAAAAGGCAGAAAAGAAAGAGAGAGCAGAAAAGATGGAGAAGGCAGAAAAAACTGAGGAAACCACAAGAGAACGGATTTTAGAAGAGACAATCGCGCAGTTTAATGAAAAAGGCTTAAAGTTTACCATGGACGATATCGCCAGAAATCTATCTATCAGCAAAAAGACAATCTATGCCATTATCGGTGATAAAAAGACACTATTAAATGAAATGGCAGATTACTGTTTTGATTCAATCAGAGAGAAAAAAGAGGAGATATTCAAAAGTAGCAGGCAGGATACGGTTTGTCTGATTAAAGAGGTGCTAAAAGCAATGCCGCAGCAGTATCAGAATATTGATTTAAGGCAGCTCCACGTTCTTAAAGATAAGTATCCGCCGGTTTATGCCAAGGTGGCAAAAAGGCTGGAGAGTGACTGGGATACTACATTAACACTGTTGAACAGAGGTGTAAAAGAAGGCGTCATCAGAGAGTTTAATGTGGCAGTATTTAAGACCATGATGCATGCCACCTTAGAGAAATTTTTTGAAAAAGATATACTGGTGGAGAATGATATTACGTATCAGGAGGCATTGGAGGAGGTTGTGGAGATTCTCATTGACGGAGTCAGACTTCAGAAGACAGATAGCAGGATAACAAATTTGTGAATTAACGATGATATGTATCGGAGGTAGAAAAATGCAGGACAAATCAAAAGTAATTTATGGCAATGAAATCAGTGAAAAGGATTACAAAAAGGCAGTTCATTCCAAGGAAAAGTATGAAAAAAAATTTGGTGATGATTCCGGTAAAGTATACAAGGCTTATATCAGAAAAAATGATTATATCGGGGATTTGCTGGGGGTAAGAGACATACGACTGCCGCGGGAAGATGAAATACGGAATGAGAATGAAACGGATTTTGAGGAAAAGGAAGCATTTGACAAAGAAAAAGGCATTATTGTGGGAAACATCCGCATGGGGTTTGGTCATTACAGAATTTCCATGGCGATGGCATCGGCGGCACATTCTCTCGGTTATACACCATATTGGATGGATTTGAATTCTTACACCCAGACCACCTGTACGAAGGTCATCAGTGCCCAGAATGATTTATATTCCCTGGGCTCCAGAATTTCGCAGAAAAGCAGGCTATTTAATAAGGCAGTATGGGAGCCGATGAATTACGAGGGCTTCAGAAAGCTCAGCTATAACGCATCTGACCAGAAAAATGCCGAACTGATGGCAGCTGTATATGCGGATATTCCTAAGGAAATACCGGTAATCGGAACCCATGTATGGCCGGCACAGGCGGCTATTCACGCAGGAATGAAATATGTAGTGAATGCCATTCCTGATAACTGGCCGATGGCGCTTCACCTGGCAGAAGGCAGTGTCCATACGATACAGACTCACAATGCTTATATGGGTTACCGCATTCTGAATGGTATGAGCGGCAGCAGGGTATTACGTCCTATGCCGGCAGAAAGTCTGATTTATACGGGACATTATATCGACCACGAGCTGGTGGAAAATATTGAGAGTGACTGTGCGGCAAGAAAGCAGAGAAAGGCGGACAATAAGCCGATGAGATTTCTGCTTACCATAGGCGGGGCAGGGGCACAGAAAGAAATATTTGCCGCCATTATTAAATATCTGATAAAAGCAGTGAAAAAAGAGCGTGCGGTATTATATGTCAATGTGGGAGATTATAAAAATGTGTGGGATGAGCTCTTACAGGAGATACCGGAGCTTGTCGGTGTGTCTTCAGAACACTTTAATGATTGGGAGGATACAAGGCGTTTTTGTGAAAATGCGATGAGCCGTGAGGTGACGGGAGTGCATGCGTTCTGGCATGAGAATATATTTGAGGCAGTCTATGCTACTAATCTGCTGATGAGAAGCTGTGATGTACTGGTGACAAAGCCAAGCGAGCTGGCATTTTATCCGGTTCCAAAGCTGTTTATCAAGAGAATAGGAGGACATGAGCGTTGGGGGGCTATTCATTCAGCGGAGATGGGAGACGGCACGTTAGAATGTAGGGATATCCCTCACACACTCCAGATGATAAAAATGTTTGCAAAGGATGAGCAGTTCCTCTCAGATATGTGCGACAATATTATACGGAATAAGAAGATGGGACTGTATGACGGTGCCTATAAGGTGGTTAAAATTGCCATGAAGATGAAGCAGAAGGATTGAGCTTTTTGGTATACAAGGAGGTAAGCTTATGGAATTGAGATTGAAGAATAAAGCAGCGTTTGGCTTTGGGGCATTTGGAAAAGACGTTGTATACATGTTGGTGAACAGTTATCTTTTATACTACTATAATGTGGTTCTGGGCATGAGCAGTGCTTTTATCGGAACGCTGCTTATGGCAGCAAGAGTTTTTGATGCTGTCAATGATCCGTTTATGGGAATCGTGGTGGCGAAGACAAAAACAAAATGGGGACGTTTCCGACCATGGATTATGTCGGGAACGGTATTGAATGCGGTGACTATTTATGCACTGTTTGCCGTTCCGGATTCAGTGAAGGCGGGAAATATGAAGATATGGCTTGCTGCCTTTTATATTGCATGGGGGATATCCTACACGCTTATGGATATTCCGTTCTGGTCAATGATACCTGCCATTACGAATCCGGGAAAAGACAGGGAACAGCTCACTTCACTGGCACGTTCCTGCGCGGGTATCGGTGATGCCGTTCCGACGGTTCTCACAATGGTATTGGTGCCTGTTCTTGGCGGTGGTGCAGCGACACTGAATTATAAAATAGGTTTCAGATGGTGGGCGTTAATTATTGCCGTGGTATTTGTGATATCAGAGTTAGTGTTCTGTTTAAATGTTCCTGAGAAAAACTATGAGGAGATGGAGACGCCGGGGATTGTGCAGATGTTTAAATCACTGTTCAGAAATGATCAGGCTCTTACTGTAGTGGCAGCGGTTATTTTTGTCTATACCGCTCTTAATATTGTGGGCAATCTGATTTTATACTTTTTTGAATTTGATGTGGGAAATAAAGGTGCCTACAATATATTTGTAGGGGCATGCTTTACCACACAGGTGCTCACCATGATGCTTGTTCCGCTCATTAGAAAAAGTGTCGGAAAGATTAAATTATTCAGAATCGGTATTCTGGTGCAGATAGCCGGCTTTGCCATGCTCTTAATTTTTGCATTTGCGGAGGTTTATCATAAGCTGACATGGTGGATTCTTTGTCTGCCGGGAATGATTGTATATGCAGGTTATGGAATATTAAACGTTATGCTGACCATCTTTTTATCGGATTCTGTTGACTATGGTGAGGTGAAAAATAAGAGCAGAGAAGAATCCGTAATCTTTTCGATGCAGACCTTTACTGTCAAGCTGGCATCGGGAATTGCGGTATTTATCGCAGGCGTTGCATTAGACCTGATAGGGCTTGATGCGGACTTAGAGGCGCAATCAGTATCCACGCTCAAGGGCTTGCGGGTATTTATATCGGTTCCTTCAGCGGTATGTCTTGTTCTTGCATTGTTAGTATTTGTTAAATTTTACAGGCTGAGTGATGAAAAAATGGAAGAGATTTCTAAAAAGTTGGGAAAATAGAGAATAGAGATATGTCTCGTATTCGGAAATGAGGATTAGCATGATAAAATTTATAGAGCAGGCGAATGCTTATGTTTTAAACACAAAGAATACCACCTACTGTTTCAGAGTGACAGAAACCCTGCATCTTGAGCATTTGTATTACGGAAAGTCGTTGGGAGAGGCAGAGGATCTTGGCGCAGAAGATATTGCTGCCATGACGGAGAAAAAGGAATTTGAAGAGGGAAATATGATTGCTTATGACAGTGAGCATAAGAATTGTACCTTGGAGAATATGTGTCTTGAGATGTCTTCGTATGGTAAGGGAGATATCAGAGAGCCGTTTGTGGAAATTATTCACAGTGATGGTTCTAAAACTTCAGATTTTCTGTTCGAAGGCGCAAAGACAGAAGATACGAAGAGGGAATATCGGACACTTCCGGGCTCTTATTTTGAGGGAGAGGGCTGTGAGAAACTCTCTGTAACGCTGGCAGACAAGACGGCAGGACTTAAACTTAAGCTCTGTTATTATGTGTATGAATTGTGTGATGTGATATGCAGAAGTGCCGAATTGATGAATGAGGGAGAATCTGCGGTAGTGATTGAAAGGCTGCTGAGCAGTCAGATTGATTTTGAAGACAGTGGATATATCGTAAAGAATTTTACAGGGGCATGGGCAAGAGAAATGATGCCATCGGATACACCTGTAAAGTGTGGTAAATTTGTCAATGCTTCAATGACAGGTACCTCTTCTAACAGAGCGAATCCTTTTATTATGCTTCATGAGGAAAACACCTCGGAAAGCAGTGGAAAGTGTTATGGATTCAATCTGATATATAGTGGCAATCACTATGAATGTGTGGAGGTCAATTCTTATGGAAAGACAAGGGTTGTGATGGGAATCAATCCCCGGAATTTTTCTTTTACACTTTTGACGGGAGAACGCTTTGAAGCACCGGAGGCGGTGATGACTTTTTCTGATGAGGGATATACGGGTGTGAGCAAAAATATGCACCATTTTATCAGGAAGCATATACTGCCACCGCAGTGGAGAGATAAAGAAAGACCGGTGTTGCTGAATAGCTGGGAGGCTTCATATTTTAACATCAGTGAGTCGAAGCTTTTGAAGCTGGCAAAGTCGGCAAAGGAAGCCGGTGTAGAGATGGTGGTGCTTGACGACGGATGGTTTGGCAAGAGAAATGATGATGCGCATTCTCTGGGAGACTGGAGAGTAAACAAGGAAAAATTTCCAAATGGAATCAGTGGTGTTGCAAAAAAAATAAGAGAAATGGGATTGGAATTTGGAATATGGATAGAGCCGGAGATGGTTAATGTTGAAAGTGACTTTTTTAAAAAGCATGAAGATTGTGTGATACAGATTCCGGGAAAGTCGCATTCAGAGGGAAGAAATCAGAGGATTCTTGATCTGTGTAATCCTAAAGTATGCCGCTATCTTATCAAGTGGATTTCACGGATGATAGAGAGTGCTGATATTTCCTATGTTAAATGGGATATGAACAGGATTTTTTCTGATGTATATTCTCCTTATCTTGCAGCAAAGTATAGAAGTGAGGGAGTAACCGTCGATAAGCAGGAGGACAGGGATAATGTAGGACAGCATGTGTTTGTGCAGGGAGAGGTTATGCACAGGTATGTTGTGGGACTTTACAGCGTTATGAAGGAGTTAGTGAGACGGTTTCCGGATGTATTATTCGAGGGCTGTGCTTCGGGTGGCAACAGATTTGATCTTGGCATGTTGTGTTATTTCCCACAGATATGGGCGAGTGACAATACCGATGCGATTGTCAGGTCACATATTCAGGAGGGAATCAGCTATGGGTATCCATTGTCTGTGGCAGCAGCACATCTGTCCTCGTGTCCGAATCACCAGACACTCAGAAATACGGATTTGCAGACAAGATTTGCAGTGGCAATGTTCGGAATTTTTGGACTGGAGTGCAATCTGGCCGACATGAATAAAGAGAGCCTTGAGGAGCTAAAAAGTCTGGTGGCATTGTATCATGAGTGGCGGGATGTTCTCCAAAATGGTGATTTTTACAGGGGAAGGACAGGCAATTTGCATGAATGGACTTGTGTCTCAAAAGACAGGAAACGTGCAGTAGGCATGATTTTGCAGGAGTTGGCAGTTCCTAATATGCAATTTGAAAAATATACGGCAAGGGGACTGGAGCCTGATTACCGATATCACCTTTATAATATCAGAGAGAAGCATGATATCAGAAAATTTGGCGATTTAATCAATACGGAGGCTCCTGTGCATATCAAACAAAATTCTATGGTTCACAATGTGATTGCCAGATTTGTGACTATGCCGGGAGAGGCAGAGGATATCACAGTATCAGGCAGGGTGCTGATGAATGCGGGAATCAAACTGAAACCGGCATATTCCGGCACGGGATATAATGAGAATACAAGATATTTTCAGGATTTTTGCGCCAGAATTTATTTTATGGAGGCAGTGACTTAGTTTAATTTCATTCAATGAGAAGGCCATAGAGCATGAATAGACACAGTAAGGCATCAATAGAGAAAGGTTTAAGTGAATATGGATAATAATTTCAGATTATTTTTTGCACCGGGCAGGGTGAACCTCATAGGTGAGCATACAGATTATAATGGCGGGCATGTATTTCCATGTGCCATTACATGGGGAACCTATCTGGCGGCAAGAATGAGGAGAGACAGTAAAATTAAATTATATTCTCTGAACAGGTCACAGGAGGGAATCATCACTACCTCCTGTGAGGATATTATGTCGGGGAAAAAGGAGGACAGATGGACAGATTATCCGAAAGGGGTACTATACACATTTATGAAAGAGGGATATCACCTTGAATCAGGGTTTGACCTTATTTATTATGGAAATCTTCCAAACGGTGCGGGGCTGTCCTCGTCGGCATCGATTGAGGTGGTGACGGCATATATGCTGTGCAGCCTGTGCCATTTTGACATATCCGGTGAGAAGCTGGCGCTTATGTGTCAAAAGGCGGAGAACGAATATAACGGCATGAAATGTGGCATCATGGATCAGTTTGCCATTGCCATGGGTAAAAAGGAAAGTGCGATATTTCTTAATACGATGGATTTGTCCTATCAGTATGTGCCGCTTCATTTGACAGGATACCGGTTAGTGGTTGCCAATACGAATAAGCCTCATAAGCTTACAGAGTCAAAGTATAATGAGCGAAGAAAGGAATGCGAGGAGGCTTTGGGTGATATCCGGGAAAAGTCGCCGCTTAGTGATTTAGCCTGCCTTTGTGATTTAGACATCGACCGTTTTGAGGCAGTGAGGGATAATATTGAAAATGTCAGTGCTAAGAAACGTGCGAAGCATGCTGTCTATGAAAATGTGCGAACGACAGAGGCTGTGAGTCTCCTTAAGGAGGGAAAAATAGAAAAATTTGGTGAGCTTATGAAGACGGCACATATGTCAATGAAGGAGGATTTTGAGGCCACCGGGGAGGAGCTTGATGCACTGGCGGAGGCAGCATGGGAAGAGGCCGGCTGTATCGGTTCAAGAATGACAGGAGGTGGTTTTGGAGGATGCACGGTCTCCATCGTCAGAGAGGATGCCGTCAGTGGGTTTATCGCGAATGTGGGTGAAAAGTATAAGAACCGAACGGGTTATACAGCAGATTTTTACGAGATGGAGATTGGCGGTGGACCATGTGAGATATCAGTGGAATCGGATAAAGTTCTGCTGAATCAGACCGCAGATGTCTTTATCATGTCACTCGCTGCGTATGGACTGGCGACGGGGTTAATCGTAATAGAGGATATTCATTATACGATTAATTCGCTGCTGACGATATTTGGCAGGGATGAGTACACAAAATCTGTCAGTGATGTCTGTAGCATGGCAGAGGTTATCAGAAGTGCCATCACCCGGAAGGAGGCAGCAGGGGCAATCGTTACATTTATTTTAGACAGGCTTAACGATTATGCTTATAAAAATGGCATTATGGCAGAAAATGGTACTGTGTACAGAGATTTGTTTGACACAAAACTGATGGGAAAGCTGACACCACGACCTTCAGAGGTAATCGAAAAATTTGCGATGCTGTATAAGAAAAGCAGTCAGTCTGCCACAGACTGGTTCTATGAGTTTTCAAAGGATACGAATTATATCAGGAGAACAAGAATACAAAATGACATGAAATGGAAGACACAGACGGAGTATGGTGAACTGGATATGACGATTAATCTGTCCAAACCGGAGAAGGACCCGAAGGCGATTGCAGCAGCAGGCAGGTTAAAGCCGTCTGGTTACCCGAAATGTCAGTTGTGTATGGAAAATGAGGGATATGCGGGAAGATTGAATCATCCGGCCAGGCAGAATCATAGAGTCATACCGATTGTGATGAAGGGGAAACAGTGGGGATTTCAGTATTCGCCTTATGTGTATTATAATGAGCACTGTATCGCATTCAATTCGGAACATGTGCCGATGAAGATTAATCATGATACATTTTGTAAATTGATAGATTTTATCAAAATATTTCCGCATTATTTTATCGGCTCTAATGCGGATTTACCGATAGTTGGCGGTTCTATTTTAAGTCATGACCATTTTCAGGGTGGTCATTATACCTTCGCAATGGAGAGGGCACCGATAGAGCAGGTGATTGAGGCACAGGGGTTTGAAGAGGTTAGTATGGGCATTGTAAAATGGCCGATGTCTGTTATCAGAATTTCTTCACAAAATGATACGAAATTAATTGCGCTGGCAGATAAAATTCTGGAGGCATGGAGAGAATATACAGATAGTTCGGTATCGGTCTATGCCTATACGGAGGGAGTGCCGCACAATACGATTACACCGATTGCAAGAATGAGAGACGGAAATTATGAGTTTGATTTAGTATTGAGAAATAATCTGACAACAAAAGAGAGACCTCTTGGTGTATTTCATCCAAATGAGAAGCTGCACCATATAAAAAAAGAGAATATAGGTCTGATAGAGGTGATGGGGCTTGCCGTACTGCCGGCAAGACTGAAAAAGGAGATGTCAGAGCTTCATCAGGTGATTATGAGGGAATTACAGCAGCAGAATTATTCTGCAGATAAAATTGCACAAATGGTGGAACAGCAAAAGGAGCTTCAAAAGCATGCCGAATGGACAAAGGAATTTCTGAGCGGATACAGGTTGTGTGAATTGGATGAGCAGAGCCTCTCACAGACGATTAAAAATGAAATTAGTAAAGTATTTGTCAATGTACTATCAGATGCAGGAGTATTTAAGAGAGATGAAGAAGGAAGAGAAGCATTTAGCCGCTTTTTTAGGGTTGCAATCAATAGCTGATTCCCTTATAATTGAGTTATGATGTGAAGCGTAGTTATATAGTAGCAAAGGAACAGGTAAAGAGTATGGAGAAATTAGAGAATAAAAATGTTATGGTCGTAGACGACTCAGAAATTAACAGAATCATTTTCCGTGAGCTGCTGCAGGGGAATCTCAACGTGATAGAAGCAGACAGTGTGGATACTGCCATCAATATTATTGAGACTGGGAATCAGACGATTGATATCATCCTGCTTGATATCATGTTTCGCAAGAGAAGCGGGTTTGAATTTCTGGAATATTTAGGGGAACATCATTATCTGAGTGATATTCCTGTTATTGTCATTTCATCGGACAGTAGTGATGCATTTGTAGATAAGGCATTCAGCCTTGGTGCCATTGATTATATCAGGAGGCCGTTTGCCGGTCGTCTTTTGACAAGACGTGTGTTTACGACTATCCTGATGTATGAGAATAAGCGTGAACTGGTTCAAAAGATTAATCAGGGGTATCATAATACGGAGCAGTCAGAGATTGATGAGCTTACGAAGCTTTATTCAAAAAAGGTATTTTATGATAAGGCCTATCAATATCTGTATAATAACAGAGATCTGCCAATGTGTATGGTAGCAATCGATATTGACCATTTCAAGCTGTATAATCAGTTTTTTGGAAGAGAGTCAGGGGATAAGTATCTGGCATATGTCGCAGAATCCCTGCGAAATTTTATTAAGCTGTATGGAGGCGTGGCAGGATATGCCGGAGCAGACGGATTTTATTATATCTGTCAGGATAATGCTGAGTTATTCAAGGAGATACAGAAGAAAATCCGTAATGAGCTAAGAGCACGTAATCTGGAGATTGGTTTTGCACCGAAGTTAGGCATCTACAGGATTGAGGATGAAGAAAAGACTATCATGGATATATGTGACTGTGCAGATACGGCGCTGAAGCATGTAAAGAAGGAATATTCTAATCTGACGATATGGTATGACACCTATATGGAACAGAATAATGATGAGTTTAAGTTGATTCGGGAGGTAGAATCCGGACTCCGCAATTCAGAGTTTACATTTTTCATACAGCCGAAATGTAATATGGAAAATGGTAAAATCGTAGGAGGAGAAGCACTTGTCAGATGGGTAAAGCAGGATGGAAAAGTGGTGAGTCCGGGTGTGTTTATCCCGGTGCTTGAGAAGAATGGCTTTGTGTCTAAGGTGGACAGTGTTGTCTGGGATGAGGTGTGTCAATGGCAGAGATATTGTATTGATATGGATTATCCGTTGCTGCCGATTTCTATTAATATATCCAGAACGGATTTTTATAATATGGATGTGTGCAGTTTTCTGCTGGGCCTGATGAAGCAATATGACCTGCCGATGAACTGTGTTGAGCTGGAGATAACAGAGAGTGCTTATGTAGAAGAATATCAGAATCTGAGTGCGGAGATTACTAAGCTTAAGGAGAATGGCTTTACGATTCTGATGGATGATTTTGGCAGTGGCTACTCTTCTCTCAATTCATTAAAAGAGATTGATATTGATGTCTTAAAGATAGATATGAGATTTTTAAATCTTGATGGTTCTAATATGTCAAAGGGAGTAAGTATTCTTGAGACAATTGTGAATATGGCAGATTCTTTAAGAATTCCTATCATTGTGGAGGGAGTCGAGACAGAGGAGCAGGTAAATATTGTCAGGACAATGGGCTGTGCTTATGCGCAGGGATTTTATTACTATAAGCCGATGAAGAAATCGGATTTTGAAGAGATGCTTATCATTAATGACAGCTTTGACATGGCCGGTGTGCAACTGGTAACTAAGGAGAGTGTACATATGCTTGATCTGTCGGAGGAAAAGCTTCTTAGTGATGAGATTATCAATAATATTCTTGGCGCTCTTGCGTTCTATGAGGTTGAGAATGGTACGATCAGGCTGGTCCGTCTGAATGAACAGTATTATAAGATGATGGGGATGTCTGATGTAATGTCTGATCCGGAATATGCTATTCATCTTAGAAAATCGATTTATGAGGAAGACAGGGATAAGTTCTATGAATTATTTGCGAAGGCAGATGCGGAGCCGGTGAGGGGAGCCACAGACGATATTCGTTACATGAAGAAGGATGGCAGTATACAGTGGATACGTGTCAGAGTATTTTCGCTTAATGAGCATCATCATGCCAAAATGTATTATGCGACTTTGGAAGATATTACTGATATCTGTAACAGCAGACGCTAGAATAGGAGGTGTGCATTATGAGTGATAATGAAAAATTGACAGATGAATTTCTGACAGACCACAGTTATATATGGCTGGTTGCAAAATCAATGGTTCAGTATATGGGCTTTTCCGATATGATGGATTTTATTAATAATAATTATTACATCAAGGCAAATCTTACGAAGAATAGAATGATAGACAAAGTGAGCGGCGTGATGGATTTGTCCCAGTATCCGGATGATTATAACGGATTTGTCTATGCTTTTGCCAAGGGGCTGCTTCCGGGAACTACCATTGATGAGATTAATTATGATTTTGACAGGAATAATCTTTTGGGAAAATATGAGGGAAGAAGATATTTTCTCAGCAAGGAATATTCCTTTGGTAACAGAGATAGTAATATATTGCAGCTGGACTTATACTGCCAGTTATTTAGAGAGGATGAGGATGTATATGCGTCCATTCTTGTGGTTAATATGAGTTCGCTATATAATAAATCAGCTAACAGAAAAGTACATTCTGAATTTGATACACTTTCGGGATTGTTTAACAGGGCCTATGGTGAACACCATAATATTGAATATCTGCAGTATCATCCGGATGATTATGCTGCTGTTATTATTGTAAAGATTGACGATTTTGGCAGATTTGACATAGAGCACAGACACAGGATGGGAGGAACGGTTATCGCGGATATTGCTGCCAGACTGACGGATATCTTTCATAAAGATTGTATCATATCAAGAACCGGTATTGATGAGTTCACCATCTTTATGAAGAATGGCAATGTGCATAAGGTAAATGAAGCGATTGAAGAACTTTTGCAGGAGGAGTTTCTTGCTCAGAATGGCGAGGAAAGTGAAGCGTATAAGATTTCGATAGGATATGCGATATACCCTGAAGATTCGAGAGATTATTCAGAGCTCAGCCGTATGGCAGAGACGGCAGTAGATTATTTGAGAAAGTCACCAAATGCGGAGAATAATTTTAGATATGACAGGCAGATGATGGATGCCGGTAACAGTCGTATGGGATTGAATATGATGGATATTGCAGATGGTATTCCGGGAGCGCTTCTTGTGTGCCGTACGGATGCCGCCAGAGAAATATTATATGCCAATCACGATATGGTCAGTATGTTTGAGTGTGAGGATTTTGAAGAATTTAAGGAATGGGTTGAGGACAGCCAGAGAGGGTTGGTATATCATGAAGATGCGGCACATGTAGAGAAGGTTATGGGAGAGTTGCTGGAGACGGGTGATACAGAAAAGAGCCATCTCATCTGTCATCATATTACCACACGAAAAGGTGTGATTCATGAAGTAGAGGCGACATGCCGCATTGTTAATAGTTCATATTATGGAAAGATTTTATATATATTCCTGCGTGATATAGGGAATAATTAGTGAGGTACAAAGATGACAATTAGAGAATTATATCAGGCAATTGGCTCTGATTTTAAGGATGTTCTGGCAAGGATTCCCAATGAAAGTCTGATTGAAAGACTTGTTTTAAAGTATCCGCAGGAGGACAGTTATGAGCTCCTTGTGGAAAGTATGGAGTCGGGAAATTATGAGGAGGCGCTGACGGCAGTTCACACGCTTAAGGGTTTGTCGCAGAATCTTGGTTTTACGCCCCTTGGTGCGGCTTGCTCTATGATGAATGAGGCATTGAAGGCTGAAAGATATGATAATATACGGGAATTATATAATGAGGTTATCACAGAGCAAAAAAAGGTTGTAGAGCTGATTGGCAGAATTGGTGCATAAAGCTGTATCACGAATAAGACAGCAACTATATATCAATGGAGAATATATATCCGCACAATAGCTGAGCTTTCACTAAAAATCAAGTACAAAAATGCAAATGTTTTGCATTTTTGTACTTGATTTTTTTTGTGCAAAGTAGTATTATCATAAATGCAATTGATTTGCAATTTTGATAAATGGTGGAGATTACTGTGAAAAAAGAATATCGAACAAAGTACAAGGACAGTATTATGGATTATCTGAAGCTCAATAAGAATGTGAGATTTTGTGCGGCAGATGTTTTTGAATACATGAATGATAAGGGCATCTCTATCAATATTACGACGGTATACCGGAATCTGGACAAGATGACGGAAAATGGTGTTTTGCTCAGGTCAAAGAACCCGACGGATGAATGTTGTTTTTATCAGTATACAGAGCCGGGAAGTCATTGCGAGGGACATTTACATATTCAGTGTAAAAAATGTGGCAGGATTATTCACTTAAAGGGTTCTTTTATGAATGAATTTAATAACTATGTCAAATTGTCATATGGATTTATGCTGGATTATAAAGCTTCTATGATTATTGGATTATGTGACAATTGTAGAGATGCAGAAATAAGGTGAAGTATGAAGAATATAATTAAAGAAATCAGAAAAAAAATTATTAATAAAGCAGGAAGGTGTGCAGTGACATTTAGCTTGATTGCAGTGACGCTGACAATGACAGGTTGTGCCGGTAAGCAGTCAGGTTTTAATAACAATAGTAATGGAAAATACAGTGTAGTGTGTACGATTTTTCCGGAATATGATTGGGTAAAACAGATTATAGGCGAGAACAGTGAACAATTTGAAGTAACCCTGCTGTTAGACAATGGTGTTGACCTGCACAGTTACCAGCCCACAGCAGAAGATATCCTTAAAATTTCTACCTGTGATTTATTTATATATGTAGGCGGTGAATCTGATGAGTGGGTGGATGAGGCATTAAAAGAGAGTATGAATAAGGATATGAGGGTGATTGATGCTATGGAGGTTTTAGGAGATTATGTAAAGGAAGAAGAATTGGTGGAGGGAATGGAAGCAGAGGACGAGCATGATGATGAAGAAGAGAAAGAGAAAGAGTATGATGAACATGTATGGCTTTCACTGAAAAATGCTGTGATTTTAACAGATAAAATATCGACAGAGCTTCAAGCGATTGATACGGAGCATCAGTCCGTATATGCGGCTAACTCAGAAGCTTATACCGACAGATTAAAGTCGTTGGATGAAGCTTATAAGAAGGCAGTTGCGGAGGGAACGAAGACAACGCTTTTGTTTGCTGATCGCTTTCCGTTTCGCTATCTGACAGAGGATTATCAGCTCGACTATTATGCGGCTTTTGCAGGTTGCAGCGCAGAGACGGAGGCAAGCTTTGAGACAATTGTATTTCTGGCAGGCAAGCTGGATGAATTAGGACTTGAAAATGTGCTGATAACGGAAAACTCTGATGGTAAGATAGCAGACACTGTTATTAGTAATACGAAGAGTAAACAACAGAATATACTTACCATGGATTCCATGCAGTCAACCACCGGCAAAGATATAAAAGCAGGGGCAACGTATTTGTCTGTGATGGAAAAGAATCTGGAGGTTCTCAGAGAGGCTGTCAGATAGAGAGCAGATTAGGCGGCAAGGCTTGAAAAAGAGTAAAAAGCCGGATAGGAACCACAAGGAAGAGGGAGGATAGCGATGGCATATATATCATGTGAAGATTTGACACTGGGCTATGATGGCAAAGCAGTGACGAAGCATATCAATTTTAATGTGAGCAAAGGAGATTATCTTTGTATTGTGGGCGAGAATGGTGCAGGGAAGAGTACACTCATGAAGACGATTCTGGGACTTCAAAAACCCATGTCAGGGCAGATTGTTCATGGTGACGGTATAAAGCCTTATGAGATAGGTTATCTTCCACAGCAGACAATAGTGCAGAAGGATTTTCCGGCTTCAGTCTATGAGATTGTTCTCTCAGGCACCCTTTCAAAATGTGGACGCAGGCCATTTTATACCAAAGCGGAAAAAGAGCTTGCAAAAGAGAATATGGAAAAAATGGCTATTTGGGATTTAAGGAAGAAATGCTACAGGAATCTGTCAGGAGGTCAGCAGCAGAGAGTTTTACTTGCAAGAGCCTTGTGTGCCACAACGAATATTTTGTTGCTGGATGAGCCGGTAAGCGGTCTTGATCCCAAGGTCACGGCAGAATTTTATCAAATGATTTATCAACTGAATAAAAATGGTGTTACGATTATTATGGTGTCACATGACATTTATGCTGCAACAAAATATGCAAGTCATATTCTGCATGTGGGAAAAAAGCAGATGTTTTTTGGAAAAACCGCCGATTATCTGGAAAGCGAACCGTATCGATTATTTGGTCACGAAAGAGAGGATGAGGATGAGGATGAGGATGACGATGAGTGAGTATATAGATAAATTAAGATATTACCTGCAGTTTCCTTTTGTAAGATATGCATTAATTGTTGGAATACTGATTGCATTATGCTCATCACTTCTGGGAGTAACTTTAGTGTTAAAGAGGTATTCATTCATAGGCGATGGATTGTCACATGTGGCATTTGGCGCTATTGCTGTTGCTACGGTAATGGATTTAGCGGATACAACCTGGTTTACAATGCCGGTAACTGTTATTGCGGCCATTCTACTCTTAAGGACAGGGCAAAATGCAAAGATTAAAGGAGATGCTGCGATAGCGATGTTGTCAGTAGGTTCTCTGGCGGTGGGCTATATGCTGATGAATGTTTTTTCTACCTCCTCTAATATATCAGGAGATGTGTGCTCTACGCTATTTGGTTCCACCTCTATCCTTACTTTAAATCAGGAGGAGGTATGGCTGTGTGTGATACTCTCACTGGTTGTTATTGCGGTCTTTATTATTTTTTACAATAAAATATTTGCGGTTACGTTTGATGAAAATTTTTCAAAGGCAACAGGAATCAGGGCAGAACGATATAATTTACTGATAGCGGTTATGATAGCTGTTATTATTGTATTAGGTATGAATCTTGTTGGTTCGCTTTTGATTTCGGCACTTATTATATTCCCGGCGTTGTCAGCAATGCGGGTAATTCAGAATTTTAAGGGCGTTGTCGTCTGTTCGGTTATCATTTCCGTGTGCTGTGCGCTTATGGGAATGCTGGTGTCAATTTTATTTTCGACACCTGTGGGTTCTACTATTGTAGTGGCAGATATGGTAGTTTTTTTGATATTTACATTAATTGGAGCAATAAAGAAATAAAGCAGGTAGGAATGGAGGTACGGCATGCTCAAAAATAAGAGAGTAGGAATTATTTTAGCTTGTGTACTGATGTTGTCAGGATGTGGAAATGCTAGTAGGGTAGGCAGCAAGTTAACGAATGAAAATGGAGTTGACAAGGTGCTTTCCAGTCAGGTGGCGGCAGAGAATGATAAAAAAGCCGACAACACCGGTACAGGCGAAGAAACAACAGTCAATGAAAATAGGGCTTCTTCTGTTGATGCAGAGAAGAAGATGGAAAAAACAGATACAAATACAAATGTAGAAGCAGCTGCAGATGTGGACATTGACCTTACTGTTATGAGTAGTGATATGGTATATGCAACGGTGTATCAGCTGATGTTTGAATCAGAAGATTATGTGGGAAAGACGATTAAAATAAAGGGAACATATTATGCAACCTGGTATGAGAGAACACAGCAATATTATCACTGTGTGATTATAAAAGATGCAACTGCCTGTTGTTCTCAAGGAATTGAATTTATATGGGGAGATGGCAGCCATGTGTATCCAGATGAATATCCGGCTGATGAGACGGAGGTGGAGGTAGTTGGTGAATTTGAAATATATACAGAGGATGGTTATGAGTATTGCAGGTTGAAGAATGCGAGTCTTAAGACTGTGTGATGGTTATGATTGCTTAATTTAATAAATAATAAAGATTGTTTTATTGGCAGGAAAATGTTATTATGAATATAATATATTGATGGGGAAGTTTTATTCTTTATGCTCAGCGCGGAGTCGCATAAGAAAATATTTTATGGATGCGAGATAGTATACTGACAGGGATTTTTTAAAAGAACAGAGCTAATGGCTGGTGGAAAAGTGAATGGCAGTATACTGGCACGGAAAGGAAGAAAATATGGAGAAACAGACATTTACATTTGAAAGCCTGCCTAAGAATGTGGAGGAGCTAAAAGGTATTAAAGAAGCTGCTATGACAACGCCGTTTATGACAGCAGCATTAGCGGTGGCTGTTTTATGTAACTATGGGTCGGATGCTCAGGTGACATTTGATATGCTTGATTATCTAAAAGGACCACAGCCGTTGTCAGCGTACGATAAGCAATTTTTGCGTGACAGACTTGGTGGCAAGGAATATAAACCGTATTCGTATTTTGAGGGAAGCAGTCCGCAGAATAACTATGAGCCTTCTAAACCATATATTATCACTGTTTCAGATAATCCATATTCTTATACTAATGAGGGATATGCAACACTGTATCTTAAGTCTACAGGTGCTGACGCAGAGAGACCTGTTCAATTAAGAAGGAAGGGAGAACAGTGGTTTTTGTGGCAGATTTCATTTTTATCTGATATCAGGACACCTGCGAAGGATGATCCTTGGGCATAGATTTCTGAAGGATTGAAAATGTAAGAGTGATTGTTATTAGATGAGTTATTGATAATCAAAATCGGGATTAATCATTAAATCCGCTCTTCTTGCCAGATAATTTAGTTCATCATTTCTTGAATTTGTTTTGAGTATATAAAGATGTCTGTTGTCAAATACAACGGACATCTTTTTTTGGTATTTTGTATTGTTGATGTTGACGGTCTCGTCAATGATAACAGTTGCATTGTGAAGACCAATGATGTGATAAATAGTATTCAAACCGATGCCTGTACCAAAATCTTTATGTGTCGTAATTCTTTTTCTTCCGAAGTTCACTAATACATTTGCTTCAAAAGGAATCCCTGTATCAAATACTTCCACATAGTAGACGGCATTTACATCACATGAAAATCGAACCATTATTTCCCCACCTGAGTTACATGCAGTAGCAATAATAGCATTATCTAACATGTCGGCTAACAGGGTACACAATTCTGTCTCGGGAATGACATTCTCAATCAATTTTGAGATGCTGCAGTTTTCATTTGGAAAATCAATATCCAAAGACAGCGTAATATTATTTTGCCGGGCTTTTTGAAACATATAATTCATAAGGGCATCGATTGAAATTATGTTTGTGGTATTTAATGGATAATTCATAGAAATGGTGGAGTGAATGACGTTTTTTCTGTCTTTAGCCAAATTTTGAAGCTGTTCTAATAAATTGTTTCCCGTAGAAATATCATTTTCCTGACTATTCATGTAATCTTGCAGGGTCATAATGAGAGCAGGAATGAGTTTGTTGTCCCTATGAATAAGGGCGGATAAGGTTTCGTTGTCGGTTTTTAATGTGGTAATTTCGTTGTTGAGAAAATCGATTTCTTTCTGCGCCATTCGCTTTAAGTAAGTTGTCCTGATACGTTCACGCCACCAGATGTTAAGCAGGATGAAGCTGATTAGGATGAATAATAGTGGGATGATATAGATTAAACTTTTATCGCTAGATTTTACCATAATTGTACATAGTAAAATGATTGATGCAATATGGATACCAATAGTGGCATTTTTTTCATAAATCAAAAAAGGCATTCCAGATTTAAATCGTTTAATTCTAAAAATAATAATATTTATTAGTGACTGGAGGAGTGAAATTATTATTTGTTGTATTATAAGGTTTATGTTAGAAAATAAGACATATATAAACGAATATACAAAAATAGATATTAAATATGTACATATACTTAATGAATAGGAAATAACAGATATAGTAAATACAGTATGATATGGTAACTGAAAAAAAATCATGAATAATATTCCAATAGTTAATATAACAAAAAGCATATGTAATATACGAAGCTGATTAGGAATATTATTGTATATTAAACTCATAACGGAAGAGTAAAAAATAAATATACTGCAAAATTTTATTGATAAATGTTTGGCATTAATAATTTTAATAAATGAATATATAGCACAAAGAATTATAACAAAATATTTAATGTATGCAATCATAAGAATAACCTCCAACTACAAAAATGTAAATAAAGTAATATCATGAAATAATATGTTTTTTAAAGGAAAAATAGTATCTTCTAAGAAAAACAGGAGGTGCTATTTTATGTTGAAAAAAATGTTACATTTCATAATTGATCAATTTGCAATTTAAATTGAAAATATGTAGAAAGCATTACAAAGCTGTGAAAATATCTTTTGATGCTAAGACTCTTATGTCAAAAGATATTTTCTGTTTTTTAGTAGATTGTTTAAATTAGCTATATTATAAATGAAATGGTTATGAAATACAATAAAATAATATATATGTTTATCAAATTTTCCGCTATTTTTTTTAGAATAAAGTTGCAAATTTATAGTTTGATTATGTCTGAATATATGCCTTGTTTACGTTAGGATATATGGGTTTTATTTTTAATATCTTGTTTATGTGTGTAAATCACCAAAATATTCTTTAAAATATTCATCATAAATATCAGCAGTCGAGTCTAAATCATTAATAATATTCATTTAAATACTCAGTACTATGAAATTCTATTAGATTTATAGATAATATAATCGAATTTATATTAATGTGAACTTTTTGAGAATTTAACTCTCGTACTGCCTGATGAATTTACTGTCAGAATGCTAGATATTCCAATGTTTGCACAATCGAGAGTTAAAACTTATGGAAGTTAACAATCAAAAGACAATAAAAGATATGCTAATTGTATGCAGAATGATTTTCTTGGATTATCATATCCTAGAATGAAGCCGTTATAATAAACAGCGTATATTATGAAGTATATATTTTATTACTTGAAGAAGGGGATGGAGCAAAGGAAATAGTTAATAACATATTATATTTACAATATAGTACGTAACTAAAATAATAACACGAATGCAAATGGTATATATTAAGCGAAATACAAATAAAAATAGTTATATTAAAAATAAGAGTACAAATATATTGACTTTTATAACGATTAATATTAATATATAAATAAAAATAATTTTAGAGTTAACTATATAAATATATCAATCAGAGAGGTTATTTTGAATAAGAAGAGTAGTAAAAGAAGTACATACATTCAGTGGCACCCGGCATTTTATTCCGCGATTCAGCTGGATTTTTATAAACTGGGATTTGAATATCATTTTGAGTATCCGCTAAATAC
>CACXFV010000115.1 GCA_902767015.1 uncultured Lachnospiraceae bacterium
GACAACGTTGACTACAACGTAAGAATTGAGTGTACAGACCTGGCAGGTAATGTATGTGATACATTCAATTACGAAGGCAATGCAGTACAGGAATTCACGGTAGATAAAGTAAAACCGGTAATCACTGCGAATGATACGGCAGAGTATTCAAGTGAGACCATTACCTTCACGGCGACGATTACAGAACATAACTTTGATCAACAGGATGCAGCAATATTAGTAACAAAGAAACTGAACGGTGCAACCAT
This sequence comes from uncultured Lachnospiraceae bacterium, assembly GCA_902767015.1. Classification (GTDB taxonomy): domain Bacteria; phylum Bacillota; class Clostridia; order Lachnospirales; family Lachnospiraceae; genus Bovifimicola. The sequence goes on from CACXFV010000115.1 coordinate 249, forward strand.
ATACAGTGGACAGCCATACAGTGCGAACTGGAGTAGTGACGGAGATATACATACTGCCAATATCATATTCAATGATGACGGCGACTATTCGTTTGTGATTACTTATAAGGATAAGGCAGGAAATGAGGCAGATGCATACAATTCAGTAGAATTTACCGTGGATACCACGGATCCGGTATTGGTAACAAATATTAATGCAGCCAACAAAAATATTGCCAACAAGGGAAATGTTAACCTTGAATTTACCTTTACAGATATTAATGCAGATAATATTGAAGGAATGATATCTTACAAGGTAATGACATTTGGTGGACAGGCCATTACTGACTGGATACCGACCATTACCGCGACAGTGGTTGATGGAGTACAGGGATATACCATCAGATTCGATGATTATGTTCAGAATTCTATATTGAAAGATGGTATTTATACCATTGAAGTGACAGTCAGAGATAAGGCAGGACGTGAAGTTACCAACAGACAGCAGTTCTCTGTTAATAGAAATGGTTCTGCATACAGTTACAGGATGGGTGAATACACGGCGACAGTAATGAACAACAAGTATGTTCAGAATATAACACAGGATCTGGAATTAATTGTCATGAACTGTGATGAAGTGACAGATTATCAGGTAATGGTATTCAACAGCTTAAATGAGCAGATTATATTAACGGCCGACACACAGGAAGCAACCAACGACTACAACTGGTCGGAGGAAAATGGCGACTACATTTATGTAGAAGACGATGATAACAGAGCAGCAGGATTTAAATTGTATTCATGCAAGATTCATCCGACAGTATTTGATGCAGAGGGAACCTATACAGTTGTGGTTTCAACCAAAGACGCAGCAGATGATTCAAAGGATGGAGAGAATGCGACATTGATTAGTAATATAGACGCTGTGGACAATACAATTAATGTTACAGCGAATATAGAGACAATACCGGCAGATGAAGTGGCATTTACAGTAGACAGGACTGTTCCGGAAGTAGCGATAGTAGGACTTAAGAATAACGAGACATATAATCTTGATACTGATTTTACGGTAGATTACGCAGATGCCAATGAGATTCAGTCGATTCTGATTGAGAGAGTCAGTGGCGACAAGGTATTAGAAACAATACAGCCTAAAAAGTCAGAAATCAAAAAGGCAGGTCAGATTGAGTCTAAGGCGAAAGAGTACAATGATTATCAGACAGTCAGGGTAACAGTTGTAGACGCAGCAGGTAACATCGCAAATTCAGAGGTAAGAGTGCTTGTTACATCGAACTTCTGGGTAAGATTTATTAATAACACACCAATGCTGATAGGAGCAATTGCAGTAATTGTGGCAGCAGGTGGTCTTATCATATTCTTGGTGGGTAAGAGAAGAAAGAAAAGTAATGCGTAGAGCAGTCATACATTAGATTATTAAAGGTGTCAGATAAAATAATCTGGTGACAGAGAGTCATTCCGGCAGTTGTGCATAAGCACAAAAGCCGGAATGATTAATCAAAAGTAATGGAGAGTAAGCAAAGATAACGTTGACAAGAATTATTTTTTGTTATGTACAGGAATGTGGATTATGCCTTGTATCAGGCCAAAATGCTTAGGTTCCTGCAGATAAGAAAAAATATTGTCAGCAGATTAGTATCACAATTTAGAATCCGGACATAATCATTAGAGAAGTGATGAATGAGGTGATATCGTGTTTAGTGAAGGTCAGACAATTGCAGCAGATTATCAGATAGTGTCCTGTCTTATACAGGAGAATAACAGAGAAGTGTATTTGGCACATAGCAGCAGATTGCAGAAAAATGTTGTAATAAAAAAAATAATGGATAATCTTGAGAGTAATGTCAATCTTGAGAAAGAGACGAACAATATAAAAGGGATTCAGCATGTGTGCCTTCCTGCGGTATACGATTTTATCAGAACAGGAGGGAAACTGTATATTGTTCTGGAATACATCACGGGGAAGAGTTTTGAACAGGTGATTTGCCAGAGAAAATATATCAAGGAGAGCAGAATAGTCAAGTGGCTCTCTCAGATTGCATCGGCAACGGATTATCTTGGCTCGCTTAGATACCCTGTCATTCATACAGATATTAAGCCTCAAAATATCATCATTGATAAAGATGATAATATTTGTCTGCTGGGATGCAATTATACATTTCATAGAGATGACACAGAACAGATTATTGATATCACATTGCCGTATGCGTCCCCGGAGCAATATAAAAAAGCTTCTTTATTCTACAATGGTCAGAATCATAAAAAAATAGTGTTGGATGCAAGGACGGATGTGTACAGTGCAGCAGCCGTGATGTACCAGATCATGACACTGAGCCTTCCTGCCAATCCTGATAAGGATAATGTTCCGTTGAGAGACTGGCAGTTACAGTACAGCAGCGAGTTAATACATGTGATAGATAAAGCTATGGCAAAAAATCCCTCGGACCGGTATCGCAATATGATAGAAATGATTAATGATTTTGATAAGTATAAGAAAAAAATATCATATTCAGATAATGTGTCAAGACGTAGAAAAATAGGAGTTCTGGCGGTGATTGCCGTAGGCGTGGTTGTGGCGGCAGCGCTCATCTGTATGTCGATTGATACTATGGGGATAAAGTCAAGATACAGAAAATATATTAAAGAGGCAGAGCAGGCAGTTGAGAATCGAGATTATGACACAGCATGGAATCAGTATGTAAAAGCTGTCGGGTCAGATGCAGGCAGGGGAAAAGCGTACCTGGATGCGTTTGATAATGTCATTTTGGAAGACAGCGTTTTTGACTCATATGAAAACGCAAAATGGATGCAGTTGATGAGTTCAGATAATATCGAGAAACTGAAAAAGAAAGAGTATGGTAATTATAGCAGATTAATGTATGAATTGGGAAATGCGTATTATTTTTTATACGCCAACAAGGTTCTGGGGAGACAGTTTGCAGACCGGTATTTTCAAGCGGCAAAGGATAGTACGGCGCTGTCAGACAGAGAAAAAAAGAGAGCAGATGCCCTGCATCGCATTGCCCGGTATTCGCAAAGTTTGAAATTGGCAGACACCGATGAAAGAGAACCGGTAGATTTTAATCATTTCTGGTCAGATTTAAATGAAATGGTTGGGGGGGAATATGACTTAAATACAGATAGATTAATGGCTATAAAGGTGTATGAAGTTTTTTATCAGTATATCTGGCTGTACAGGAATGATTTCAGAGAGGCGGGAGTCTCCAATAAGGAGCTGTTGTCAAAACTTGAGAAAACAAGGGATGAGATACTTGCAATACAAAAATTAGAAGAAACATCAAAGATGCTGCCGGCAGCTATTGATATAGAGAATGATAGGAGAAATCTGGATTACAATATTTCACAGCTTACGAAAATAATCAGCAGTGTGGAGGCTGATGAGAATATAGACAGGGATACAATATATTTTGGTTATGAGTTAGGCTCCTATATTAGAAGTGTTCTTGATTATGATGATGAACACAGTATTGAGAGGATTGTTTCTGATATAGAGATTCTTGTTAAGGACAGGTATAAAATCACAGAGTGTCAGGTGCTTGTATTTAACGGACTGGATGAGCAGAAAGTCTTAGAAGAGGGCAGGGATTATTCTTTCGAACTCACGGACAAGAGTGCTTATATCAATGAAGAAGGGGCGAATGGTTTTCAATATACGGTTAGTATCCATCCGGAGATATTTGCGGAAGAGGGCACGTATACTGTTATTGTTGCGGCAAAGGATAGTCTTGCTGATAAAAAGTATGGAGACAATGCAGCACTGATTTCTAACAGAGAAGTGCCCGAGAATAATATTGTATTAAAGGCGAACAATATTAAATTTACTGTTGACAGTAGTGCACCGGAACTTACAGTGGCAGGAGCGGTAAATGGCAAAAGATATACTTCACGGAAAACGCTGGATATAGAATATGCGGATATCAGTGGTATCAGCAGTATTGACATTGAAGTGACGGACGGCACGAATGTAATCAGTAAAAAGAATTATACATCGGATGATTTAAAAACGGAAGGAAAGAAGAGTGGAAGGATTCCGTATAAAATCACGGAATATAAAAATTATCAAAATATTAAAGTGACTGCCGCAGATGTGTCAGGAAACAGGAACACCTATGAGATGCGTATCCTGGTTACATCAAGCAGGTTAAATAGTTGGATGAATCATAGACCGGTTATGATAGGAATTGTTGTTGGCGCTGTGGTACTCATGATAGCGTTGGTGCTGACAATTCGCAGGCTGCATCGGAGATAAGGCAGATAGGAAGAGACTGGTGGTGCAGAGTGAGTAGGGATTTATAAAGAGGTGATGAATTATGCTTGCTGAAGGAGAAGTCTTAGATGGAACCTATCAGATTATGAATAAGATAGGAAGCGGCGGAACCGGAGATGTATATCTGGCGTATCATTTAAGACTTGAAAAATATGTGGTAGTCAAAAAGATAAAAGATAACTTTGTAGGACATGTCAATGTCAGAGCAGAAGTAGATATATTAAAGAGATTGAAGCACACATATCTTCCGCAGGTATATGATTTTGTTCAGATGGGCTCGACGGTTTACACGGTAATGGACTATATAGAAGGAAGTGATCTGGCGGCTTACATTCGGGAAGGCTTCTTTGTAGAGGAAGATACTTTACTAAAATGGCTTAGACAACTCTGCGAGGTTTTAGATTATCTTCATTCCCAGACACCGCCCATTATACATTCGGATATTAAACCGGAGAATATCATGATTACCAATGATGATGATATATGCCTGATAGACTTTAATATTTCCTTGGATGGAGACGACAGTTCACAGATAACAGGAATCAGCCTGCCATATGCGTCTCCGGAACAATTTGAAAAGGCAAAATTGTTTATGAGCCGTCTTCATCATAGCCATATTGTTTTGGATGGCAGAACAGATATGTACAGTCTGGGAGCATCTTTTTATTGTCTGATGACAGGGCAGAAGCCGGCAAACCCGGATGTTTATAATGTTCCGTTGAGTCAGTGGGAGTTGCCTTATAGTGATGGAACTGCCTACATCATAGATAAAGCCATGAGTTATGACGTGAATGACAGATATGATGATATGAAGATGATGCTGAAAGATGTCAGTTCCATCTACAGACATACGGCAGCATTCAGACTTTATATACTGGGAATGGTTCTTTCGTCAGTTATCTATCTGGCGGCAATGAGTTTTGGTATTTGGTGTATCGTACATGGTTCTTCATTGAAGCTGGGAGAAGAATATCACAAGATTAACAAGAGGTTTATCAGGTATTATGATTCAGGCGACTATGCAAAAACCATAGATACAGGTTACGATCTGATAAGCGATAGCCGTTACAGAAAAATATTGAATCATAACAAAAAAGATAAAATAGAAGTGTTACATATATTGGGGGAATGTTATTTTCAAAATGAGGACTACATAGATGCCTTGGAATACTATAAAGAAGCAGCAAGGTTAATTACAAATGTAAGAGAGTACTCTGATTATTACAGAGATTATATAGTAGCATTGATAAGATGCGGTTACATTGATGAAGCGCAAAATGAGTTGGAGAAAGTAAAAGAAGAAGGAATTGAAGCCGTTGATATTCAGTTGTTAAATGCAGAGATGCTTATTTATAACAATAACTACGCAGAAGCATTGTCGGCAATAGAAGAATTGAAAGCGGAAAATCTTAATGCAAAGACGAAGATACATATATTGATACTGGGCAGTGAAGCTGCCGGTGCGATAAAAGATTATAACAGGCAGATAATTTATCTTGAAGAAGCATATAATCTTGATAATACTATCAGTATTTTAAGAAAACTTGGGAGTGCATACATGTTGATTGTGAATAAAGAGAAAATGACACAGGGACAAGTGGATATGTATACCAAAAAAGCATTGCAGTGTTATGAAGAGCTGGCACAGAAAAGCTACTCATCTTTAAATGACAGCATTAATCTTGCTATCTGTTATAGGGCATTAGAAAAATATGAGAAAAGTATCAGAATTCTGAAAAATTTAGAGGGAGAAAACACAGATTACAGAATTTCAATGAATCTTGCCTTTGCCTATGATAAAAACGGAGAGATTGATAGGGCAGGAAATTATGTTAAGAAAGCCATAACACAGTATCATAATACCCCCGAAAACGAGAGGGAATCAGAGGGAAGCGACAACATACAAAGCCTGTTGGCACTTAGCAGAAAATATGAGTAGCCTAGAGAACAGAAGAATAGGCAAATAGCGAGAAGATATGGAAAAATACCGTAGAGGAAGGTTGATTATGTCGGGAAAGGATTATATTGATGCCGGTATCATGATGATGATTGCCGCCACTGTCATTTATGCAGGGATTTTAATTGTACTTGGAAGAATTAAGAAAAAATTTTAATGGACATGTAGAGAAAGAGAGGTAGGAATATGCAGAATAAAAAAACGGTATTAGTGTTGTCATGCTTATTAGTCATTATCGTGGGAGCTTTGACAGTATTTTTAATTATTAATACATCAAGTGATGATTCAAAAAAAGAAAAGTATAATAAAAAATTATCGTTAGCGGGAAAGTATGTTCAGGAAGAAAGATGGGATGATGCCATTGTGGCCTATCTTGAAGTGATAGAATATAACGATGAAGATGAGGAAGCATATTATACATTGGCACAGATTTACCTCTACAAGAGTATGATGGAAGAGGCAAAGCTCACATTAGAAAAAGGAATTGAAAAAACAGGTTCACAGAGATTGCAGGAATTATATAGCAGGTACTTCTTAGTGACAACGGCATCCAATGTAGGTACAGAGAAGGAATCCGGTCATGAATTGACGATTAATTCCGCACTTTTGAAACAGATATCAACCTATACGTTGAATGACTATACATCAAAATATGGTTCTCCGACTTACGATGTTACAGGAGATTCCTGTGCGGTTACTCATAAAAATCTGCAGGGTGTCAGCTTTGTATATTATAATACACAGGACAATCAATCCATTATTGACAGTTCTACGGGAAGACCGAAAGAGGATAAGATGCCTGGCGAAGCACTTTTTGATAATCTTTCCATATTGTTTACGGGAATGGGAGAAAAAATTGAATATTCCAAACTGGAAGGCCTTAAATTAACCGGTTTGAGAAAGACAAAGGATAATACGCGGGGATTTTATATTGTGCAATTTGAAAATTCTAATTGTACGGTTCTGTTAGCGTGCGATGATGATGGCAACGTGGAGTTGGATGCATGGAATCAGATTATACCGAAAAATTCTAATGGCAGTGAGGATAATGGTGAGAAAAAAGAGGTTCATGGAACAGTAGTAAGTGCTACCACCGGGAAAGGGATATCAGATGTTTTGATTAACATCAGGGAACGCGGTGTCACACAGGGCGATACACTTGCGACGATTGATACCGGAAGAAATGGAGAGTATGAGGTTAATTTAGAGCCGGGAGAGTATACGGCAGAGATCGAAGCAGATGGTTACATTGCAGAGGATATTGATTTTGAGGTTGATAAGTGGGGAGAACTTGATATTGCCCAGTTTGTTATATCTGAGAAATTAGAAGAGGGACAGATTAGAATTGTCCTTGAATGGGGAGAGTATCCTAGTGATCTTGACTCACATCTGGAGGGAACAACGGGCGAAGGCAGGGATATTCATATTTATTTTTTACACCGCTATGAGGAAGAAGCGAATCTGGATGTAGATGATACTGATTCATACGGACCGGAGACGACGACGATATTAGATATTACTGGTAACTATAAATTCTTTGTGCATGATTTTACCATGTCGGGCAATATAGGTTCCTCCTCTGCGACCGTAAAAGTATATATGCCGGGAGAGAGAACACCACGGGTATATGAAGTTCCGCCGATTACAGGTAATATATGGGATGTATTCAGAATTGAGAATGGGCAGATTATTGATTACTAATGTGAGGAATGATAAAGAGTATGGGATACGTTATGATTGCCATGACAGGAATCATTGTATTTATCATCAGTGTTGTAATTGTCAAATATAGACAGCACGAAGAAAAAAAATATTATGATGCCGCACAGCAAATGGTCAGAGAGGAGTATCTGACAGCGTCTCTACGGAGTTTTGATGAACAGGAATATATTTCCGCAGTGATTCCTATGATATATCTTAAGCTGTGCGGTCAGAAACAAAAACAGGGTTATGTCTTTAATCCCGAAAGGGAGATTACCATCGGAAGAGATAAAAACAACAATTCTATATGGGTTCCATTTTCAACGGTTTCCATGAGACATTGTACCATATGCCTATATGAAGGAAATGTGTATCTTAGAGATGATAATTCAGCAAATGGAACGAGTGTTAAAAAAGGTTTTCATAACTACCATGTAATTAACAATGAATATATAGAGCTGGAAACAAAAGATAAAATTACGGTAGGCGAAGCAGTGTTTAGAGTGACGATATTTTATTTTCAGACAATAAAAAAATTAGGTGAAAGATAAAGAATATTGCCGCATCATAGAACGGAGATAAGCAGAATGATTTTAATGATATACAGAGAAGATACTTGTAGAGAGTACATACTTCCAAAATCTAATAATATAGATTATTCAATTTTGCTCTATAAAAAGCAGTTCCATATCAAAGATAATATTCAGTTGCGTTTTGAATCGATAGAAAATGAGTGGATTTTGCATGGAACCGACTATTATACGATGCAGTCCGAGGGAAAATCAAGAACATCCGTCAGTCTTAAGATGGGAGATATTATCTTTTTTAAAACCTATCTTGGGGAAAAGTTTCAGGGAATTGTTGCAGAGGAGAGTGCAGAATTTCTTGTGTTTGATAAATATGATATTTCCATGATGGAGTATGTTTCTATCGGAAAAGACAGGAACAATATGATAGCTTATCAATTCAGGGATTTGATTTCCAAAAATCATGGCGCCCTTAGGAAAGAAGCAGGATTATGGTATGTGGAGGATTTCAGTGCTAATGGAATATTTATCAATTATGAGAGAGTAAAAGAGAGAGTAAGGTTAAATTTTGGCGATATTATTAATATATTTGGATTAAGAATTATCTTTCTTGACAGATTTTTGGGGATATGTTCAAGCTATGGCAATATCAGTATCGATAAAACCTATTTAAAGAATTATGTTATTAAGACCACAAGTGATATTGTCCATCATGGTGAACAGGGTTTGCGTGAAAAAACAGTCTTTTTTAACAGGTCTCCCAGAAATATTCCATATATTAATACAGGAACCATCGAAATTGAGGCGCCTCCTGCTCCGAAAATTACCCATAAAAGACCTGTTATCTTTACCATAGGTCCCTCCTTCACAATGGCCCTTCCCATGATGTTAGGGTGCTTTATGTCGATGTATGCTTCCAGGAGTCATAGGGCAGGTTCCGGTGCATTTATGTATACAGGCATCATTACTGCCCTTGGTTCCGCTGCACTGGGTGTGATATGGGCATTGGCAAACTTAAAGTATTCTAAACAGCAGGAGAGGGAGGATGAGCAGCTTAGATTTGATTCGTATGGCAATTATCTGATAGAGAAATCAGAAGAAATAAAAAAACAGTATAAAGAGAACACAGAAGCGCTGTATAGTATGTATCCTTCTGCAGAAGAATGCACTAATTATGATGCCGCGAATGTTAATCTGTGGAATCGAAACAGTACACATAAAGATTTTTGCTTTTTCAGACTTGGTCTGGGGGATATGCCGTTTCAGGTAAATATCAGTACACCGAAGGAAAAGTTTACACTTCTTCAGGATAACTTAAAGAAGCAGCCGGATGTTTTATTAGAAGAATATGAATATTTGAGAAATGTACCGGTAGGAATTGATATAAGGGAAAAGAAATTATGGGGAGTTGTTGGTGGGAAAAATTATGAGGGTGCGATGAATATCGTATATAATCTGGTGTCACAGATATGCGCCAGCGTGTGTTATACAGATATTAAGCTTGCTTTTATCTATGATGACACAAAAGGTAAAAATCCTGATATGTGGGAATTTGCCAAATGGCTTCCGCATGTGTGGTCAGAAGATAAAAAAAATCGTTATGTGGCATCTAATGAATTAGAAGCCAAAGATGTCTTTTTTGAAATAGCCAATGTGATGAGGCATCGAACCGAAGAAGCAAAAAATAATGAAAAAGGTAAAATACAAAAGCCATATTATGTTTTGTTTATTGCAGCACCGGAATTGATAGAAGGAGAGCTTATTAAAAAGTATATATTTGAGCCAAATGACCAATGTGGAATGACTACATTTATTATTGCGGGAAGTTATGACAGATTGCCAAATCATTGTGAGAATATTATACAGTATGACAGTAGTTTTAGCGGAGCTTATAATACGATGGACATCGCGGGGGACAGACGGCGTATTACTTTTGACAGTATTCAGGTACAGAAGTTGGAAACCATGGCAAAAAGGCTTAGCAATATATGGGTAAATGAGGCAGAGACAAATGCGGATATACCAAACTCCCTTGAGTTTTTAGAAATGTACGGCGTTAGAAGCCTGACAGAACTGAAAGTATTAGACAGATGGAGAAAAAATCGTACCTTTAACACAATGAAAGCATTGATAGGAAAAAAGGCAGGTGGCAGCGACTGCTATCTGGACATTCATGAGAAGTATCATGGTCCACATGGATTGATTGCAGGAACAACAGGTTCTGGGAAAAGTGAAACATTGCAGACATATATGCTTTCACTTGCCATCAATTATAGTCCGGATGATATCGGATTTTTTGTAATTGACTTTAAAGGCGGAGGAATGGCCAATTTATTCTCTAACCTTCCCCATATGGTTGGACAGATATCTAATTTATCCGGCAATCAGGTAAGACGTGCCATGATATCGATTAAAAGTGAA
>CACXFV010000116.1 GCA_902767015.1 uncultured Lachnospiraceae bacterium
CAGGTACAGGCAGATTATACAGTGACAGATACGGCAACCTGCGAGGCAGCGGGAACGAAGACCTACAGTGCAACGGTAAGTCTTGACGGAAAGAATTATAGCGGAAGTAAGGAAGAAGATTCTCCTGCCCTTGGTCATGAATGGGGTGCGTACAGCGTAACGACAGAAGCGACCTGCGAAAATACAGGAGTAGAGACGAGCGTGTGTGCGCATGACAGCAGTCATACAAGAACCAGAGAAATTGCAGCCATTGGTCATGCATATGGCGAGCCGACATGGTCATGGAATGACAGTACGAAACAGGCAACTGCCATTTTTACCTGTGTGCATGACAGTTCCCATAAAATGCAGGAGCAGGCAGAATTTACGGTAACCGATACAGCAACCTGTGAGAAAGCGGGAAAGAAGACCTACAATGCAACAGTAAGTTTTGCAGGAAAGAGCTACGATGGAAGTAAGACAGAGGATTCCGCAGCACTCGGACATGAGTGGGGCGAGTACAGTGTGACAAAGAAAGCCACCTGTGAAAGCGCAGGAGAAGAGACCAGTGTATGTAAGAGAGACAGTAGTCATGTGAATACCAGAGAGATTGCGCTGCTTGGACATGAGTGGGGCGAGTACAGCGTGACAAAGAAAGCCACCTGTGAAAGTGCAGGAGAAGAGACCAGTGTATGTAAGAGAGACAGCAGTCATGTGAATACCAGAGAGATTGCGCCCCTTGGACATGAGTGGGGCGAGTACAGTGTGACAACAGAAGCCACCTGTGAAAGCACAGGCGTAGAGACAAGTGTGTGTGCGCACGACAGCAGTCATGTAAGAACCAGAGAAATCGCAGCTCTTGGACATGATTGGAATGCAGGTATTGTTACAAAACAGGCTACTTGTACAGAGGAAGGAATCAGAACTTATACCTGTACAAGAGATGCCGGTCACACCATGACGGAAGTGATAGATACAGTACCTCATCGTTATACGAATGTGTGGTCGAAGGATGCTTCGGCACACTGGCATTATTGTACAGTGTGTGGCGCTATTGCTGACCGGGAAGCACATCATTCTGCTGCATCAGCAACGGAAGAGTCAGAGGAGCTTTGTGAGGTGTGCGGTTATGTGATGGCATCAAAGCTGCCGTTGACCTCCCATGTATTTTTCAAAAATACAGGTAATTTAAGGTTACAGGATCTTACTTTTGTGAAGGAAACAGAGAATACCTATCAGGTAACATTGCCACAGGAAGCACCGGTCAATGAGGAATATTATTTTGAAGGCTGGAATAGCAGTGAAGATGAAGAGATTCATCAGCCTGGCGCTACATTTTCCTACACATTTGAGGCACATAAAAACGTAACATTTTCAGCAATCTGGACAAAACTGCTGGGAATCGGTACTTATGATCTGGAAAGCGATACGCGTTATCATCTTGCAGAAGGCTCTTACCGGTTAGAAGGAGATGATACCGTATATGCGGGAAATCAGACGGTATATTTGGCAGAAAACGGAAAATATACCTTAAAGGAAGGCAGGTAATGTCCGGTGAATAAGTTGTTGAAAAAAAAGAAATTGTTTTTTGGTGTGATTGGAACGGCAGTAGCGGTTGTGGCAGGTGTTATTGCGTTAGCCATGTGGCCGAAAAAGGAAGGATACCGTACCATCCAGATTTACAAGCTGGATGGCAGGGCAGAAGTGAACCGACAAAATCAGGGAACGATTGAGCCCTATGTAAACATGATGCTGCAAAGTGGTGACGAGGTAAAAACCTATGAGGAAAGTTATCTGTATCTGAAAATGGATGAGGATAAATTTCTTTTGGCAGAGCCATTGACGCGTTTCCGTTTGGAGGCTTCCGGTACTGCAAGGAACAGCAGAACGAAGATTGAGCTTGACGAGGGGGCGGTGGTCAATCATATCACGGAGCCGCTTAGCAAGGAATCTTCTTATGAAGTGAAATCACCTAATTCTACAATGGCGGTCAGAGGTACCTCCTTCAGAGTGTATGTGTGGTATGATGAAAATGGTGTTTCCCATACGGTTTTAGAGGTATTTGAGGGAATCGTCAGTGTGAAGTTAATCTATCCGGACGGAAGTGAGTCTGGTGAGAGCAGGCAATTCAGAGCAGGGCAGACTGCTTTTATCTGGGGGAACAGTGAGACATCGGATTACGATTTTGTAGAAGATACGATTGACTATTATGAACTGGATATACCGACACTGGAGTTTTTAAAAATAGCCATTGACGAGTTGAAAAATTATAACATCACAATTCCCGATGTTGATGAGATCATTCGATTAAAGCAGACTTATTTTGATGTGATCTTTAAAGTAGGTGAGGAAGAATTTGGCAGGCAGTCCGTTCTGTTTGACCATACTGCTCATGAACCTGCTTTTCGTCCGACCCTCGCGGGAAGATGGGACTTTGATTTTGAAACAGCGATACGGGGCGAGACGGAAATACAGTGGATAGAGGAATAACACATTGTAGACGACAAATTGAAAAGTAAATTATTAACAATTTCTAAGAGGCAAAAGTCGCTGATTCACAGCGGCTTTTGTGATTTGAAATAGAGTGAAAAATAAAGTTTCGCTCTTGAATTTGCGGTTCAAAAGGATAAGCAAGCTTGTCCGCTTGAATCTTGAAGGCAAAATATGCAGGAGGTATAAAAATGGTAAAACAATCAACAGAAAATGATCGTCTTACATGGGAGGAGATTAGGACAGAACATATCGTGCAAGATGAGTGGATCGACTTTAAAAGGTCAGCCTATCGTTTTCCTGACGGTAGTATATTTAAACCATATTACAGTTATAGCCGCAGAGATTATGTAGTGATCGTGGCATCATTTGCTGACTGTGCCGTCCAATGCTACGCTGGCGGATAATTATGCCTACCTGTTTGTTGCCAGAAATTGTAAAAGAGTGTCAGGACAGTCACTTGACGATACGGAATTTTTAAATGTGAAGAAATATTCGGCATTGGAGATAGAGGAGATGATCAAAAAAGGGAAATTTCAGCAGGCTGTCCATGTGGCTGCGTGGTTACTGGCATGCAGGAGATAAATAAATAATAGATATTTAAGTAACAGGTATATTCGGAATAAAAAATCAAGGAGGGAATACATTGAACGCTACGGATGGAATTATAAGATTGGCAAAACCAAAGAAAAAGGGGATACTGCGCCTCATTTTTAGTAGATTATTTATCATTTTGTTAATGATTGTTCTGCAGATTTTAATTCTTGTCTCCATATATGACTGGTTCAAAGAATATATGCCACATTTTACGGCTATTCAGGTATTATTTACGCTGCTGATGATTGTACACCTTTTCAACAGTGATATGGATTCTTCGGCGAAGCTGACATGGATGGTCATTATTTCTATTTTTCCTGTTCCCGGTACTATTTTCTTAAGAGTGACGGAGACGGATGTGGGACACAGAGCCATCAAAAAAAGAATTAACCAATTAATAAGAGAATCTAATGATGCGCTTAAGCAGTCGCAGGAGGTTATTGATGAACTTGTGGGAGATTACTCGGGAACAGACGATTTGTGCCGGTATGTCAACAGAACGGGGTGCTTTCCGATATATAACAATACACAGGTGACATATTTTCCTTTGGGAGAGGATAAATTTAAAGCGATGCTTGAAGGGCTTGAGAAGGCAGAAAAGTATATTTTCATGGAGTATTTTATCATCACGGAGGGATATATGTGGGGATAAATTCTCGAAGTGCTGGCAAGAAAAGCGAAGGAGGGGGTTTTTGTGTGCGTTATGTATGACGGAATGTGTGAATTGTCGCAATTGCCGCATGATTATACAAAGCGTATGAAAAAAATAGGCATTCATTGCAAAGCTTTTTCTCCACTCACTCCATTTTTGTCAACTTATTATAATTACAGGGATCACAGAAAAATTCTCGTAATAGATGGTAAGGTGACATTTAATGGAGGTGTCAATCTCGCGGATGAATATATCAATAAAATTGAGCGCTTCGGACACTGGAAAGATACAGCGATAATGTTGAAGGGTGAGGCTGCAAAGAGTTTTACACTGATGTTTCTTCAGATGTGGAATATCAGTGAAAAGACACCGGAATTTAAGAAGTATCTTGAAGAAGAAAAGTCGGAAAATATGAGTGATTTGGAACATCAAAAGAAAGGGCAGAAGGCAGAACGTGGTTATGTGATGCCGTTCGGGGATTGTCCGCTTGATGACGACAAAGTAGGGGAAAATGTGTATATGGATATTTTGAACAGGGCAACGGATTATGT
The DNA here is from genome assembly GCA_902767015.1 of uncultured Lachnospiraceae bacterium. Classification (GTDB taxonomy): domain Bacteria; phylum Bacillota; class Clostridia; order Lachnospirales; family Lachnospiraceae; genus Bovifimicola. The sequence continues at coordinate 4,270 of CACXFV010000116.1, forward strand.
GCATATCATGACACCTTATCTGATTTTGGATGGAGAATTGCAGAGAGCTATTGAATTTGCGGCACAGAGAGGCGTGGAGGTTGCCATTATTCTGCCGGGGATTCCTGACAAAAAAGCAGCATATGCACTGGCAAAGTCACATTATAAATCATTGCTCAAGGCAGGGGTTAAGCTGTATGAGTATACGCCGGGCTTTGTCCATGCAAAGGTATTCGTGAGTGATGATAAAAAAGGTGTTGTGGGAACCATTAATCTGGATTACAGAAGTCTGTATCACCATTTTGAATGTGCCACCTATCTGTATCAGGTGGACTGTATCAAAGATATTGAGGCGGATTTTAAGGACACTCTCTCAAAATGCAGGGAAATCACCAAAGAGACAATCAGGAATGAGAAGCTGTATTATAAGGTAGTGGGAGGTGTGATGAAATTTATTGCACCACTGATGTAAAAAACTGCAACATTTTCTGATGTGAAAAAGTGTTATAAGTAAAAACACAGTTGTAATAAAAAGAGAGGAATTGACTATGAAGAGAAGAAACGGTAAAAACAGGATATTTGAAATTATTTTGGTGACAGGTTTGTGTCTATCCATGCTGACAGGATGTTCAGCCGGAAAAGCATCTGTAGAAAAAAAGGATTCATCTGATGGCAGGAAGCAGAATAGTGAGACAGAAAAAACAGGTAAGAAAGAGGGAAAGAATGAAAGTGTGCAGCAGGTGGATTTTGTAACAGGAATTAAGCAGAAATATGCTGACAACGAGAAAAATGAATATGATGAGGCAATGTATAATTTAGAAAAGGATCATGTGTTTGTATTTGAAAATCTCCCGGACAGATTTTTTGATAACGAAGAGTATGAATGCTTTAAGGTATTCTATGATGCAGAGCTTCAAAATTTTGTGGATATTACAGTGCAAAGTGACTATGATAAAAAAACAGTAACTATATCACCTAATCTTACCTTTAGTTACCATGATGCCCAAGGGAGCACGGCTGATGATGGTACATGGGGAACAAGAAGTAAGTTTTTTCTGGTAAGATACGTAAACCATGATACCGGTGAAATGCTTGATAAGCCTGTGATTACTGTCTTTACCATAAAGCAGGAGCTGGATACGCCTACACTTGAGCAGTCTGTTGATGAGCAGGGATATTACCAATTGACTTGGAGTGCTGTGGAGGAGGCAGATTACTATGAAGTATATGGGCTTGACAAAGGAATGGATTTTGCAGAGCTTCAGTATACAGCGGAAAAAGGGGTGACGAAGTGTAACTATGAAGATTTTAAGAATGCACAAGATTATGAACAGCATTTTAGGGAAAAATACGGGAATACAGAGATTAATGTGGATGAAAAATGGCTAATGAATGAGATGCTGAATGCGTCAGAGTACAGCTATTTTGTTGTGGCAAGGACAAATGATGGCAGAGTGTCCGGAATGAGTAATGAGTGTCTTGTGGCGAAGATAGCCAATCAGATTCCAAGGCGGAAAAGTGATGAATTTCAGAGTGATTATGAAGGAGAAACGATACTTGCCCTGCCTGCATATGTTGATGTGGAGATGCTGGATGGCTCCATTGGCAGGTATTTGATAGAGTATAACGGTGTACAGGTATATCTTTTAGAGGATGGTTCCATCAGTGTGTGGCCATCTATTAAGAATCTTCCGATTGGTATGTTAAGTGTGACTTTAAAGGGAGTGGAATATGAAGCTTTTATGTCCACAACGGATTTATTAAAGGAGAGAGAAGAAAAACTGGAGGATAAATCAGGAATAGTAAATGAGAACATTGTTATACCTTATGTTCCTAAAAATGATGAGAAGATAAAAGAAAATGGACAGGAAGGTACATCTGAGAGAGAAACTGTTACTTCTGATGCTGCAGATGGAGATAAGGCAGATGAAGAGGAAACCAATAAAGGTGGAGCAGATGCAGAATATGACGCTGTCAGTGAGGAATTGGCAGATACAATTTATGCCAATTCTGCCATGGCCGAGTGGACTGCGTACAATCTTTTGGCACATAACGAGGTGATTTCCTACAGAGAATTTCCGGAAAGTTCCAATACAGAATTTCTGAGGGATGTTTTTTTGGAAGCATATAATCAGAATCCATTGTGCGGCATCATTGATGAACTTTGGTATGATTATGAAACAGACGCCATTTATATCAGATATGTGCTGACATCAGAAGAAACAAAACAGATGCAGGACGAGTGCCTGAAAACAGCGAAGGAAGTGACAGACAAGATTATTAAGGAGCATATGTCGGACTATGAAAAGGTACAGGAAATAAACCGTTTTATATGCGAAAATGCTGTATACAATGAAAAAATATTTGATTACATAGGAGAGGACGGTACGGTAGATCATCAGGCAGTAGTGGATTATGCCGGTTCCTTTACGCCATATGGTGTCCTTGTGGATCATATAGGTGTGTGTGAGTCGTATTCAGAGGCATTTTTGCTGCTGTCTCATTTCGCGGGATTGGAGACTGTCATTGAAACCGGAACCATGTCAGGGGTGAGTCATGAGTGGAACAGAGTCAGGCTTGATGGTCAGTGGTATACGATTGATGTGACAAATAATGATGCAGATGACATTCCAAACTGCTATTTTAATATTCCGGATGAACTTGCAGAGACAATTTATCATGAAAATCAGCAGGCATTCATGGATGATTATCTGAGTGAATATTCGGCACAGGGAATGGATAATGAATATTATACAAGAAATGATCTGTATGCAGATGATAAAGAGGACGCAGTTGCATTGTTGGCAGAGTTGTTGGAAAGTAATGATATTGCAACAGTACGTGTGAGCTCAGATACTAAAGAAAAAGATATTGAGAAGATTGTAAAGAAGGCCGCTAAAACAGTAAAAATGACATCAGGGATGTACTATTACAGAGCCGGTGTTATCTCTGTTGTAAAATAGGCTTGACTCTTGGTGTAAAATATGGAAGTTATTTGCGGAAAAAATAATTATGATGTTGAAACTGTCATTGAACTGTATAATGGCATGATTTTCAGACTTGCAATGATAAGAATGGGAAATATTGAGGACGCACAGGATGTTACGCAGGATACTTTTATGAGAATGATCATGTACATCAAAAAGGGTGGCAGTTTTCATGATGAGGAACATCTTAAGGCATGGCTTCTCAAGGTGGCAGTCAACAGAGGAAAGTCTGTCTTAAGTCTTGTGTGGAATAAAAGAACAGAGGGACTGGAAAGGGCGGAGAAGCTTCCGGCGTCTGACAAGTCTGAGGATTATGCGTATGAGTATGTCCTAAGATTACAGGAGAAGTACAGAGTGGCGATTAATCTGTTTTATTATGAACAGCTTTCAACGGAACAGATTGCTGACATTATGGGACAGAAGCCTGCTTTGGAATTTACAGCCGATTTAAAAATAATGGCTAAGGAAATGGAACATGATGAAAGTTCCGTGAAAGGAAAAGCATTAAGACAAACTTCTCTCAAAAACAGAAAATACATAGGAAACAGACTTTGTCATGCAGCGGCTGCCGCTGCAATAGTGATATTGATTGCTTCACTGGGAATGATGAAATGGTGGAAAAGTGAAGCAATGTCAGGAAAAGATTCGACCGACAGCTTTCACACAGCACAGAATTCTATGGAAATCAAGGCAGGGAAGGAGGAAGACCATGGCATCTATGTGGGAACCATCGGTGAGAAGTCAGAGCTTGAAATTGCATTGGAGGTATTAGAGACGGAGTCTTTTCATGATGCCATAACGGACGAAGAGGGGAATACGGTATCTTTAGAAAAGAGAAAAGAAATAACAGATTTTCTGCGTCATGCCGGACAGGTCACAGACAAGAGTCGGATGCAGGCTATTGGGGAGAGTACAGCATATGAATTGTATTATATCCGGCCGAAAAAAGAGGGCGGTAAGAGTGATGAAAGTATTACAGATGACAGAATTGTATTAAAGGTGTATGAATCCGGATATGTGATGATTAATGATGTGCTGTTGTATCGTTGAAGAAATAGGAGATTAGGATTGACAGGCATTTTACGATTTTATTACATTTTATGGATATTGTTGTATTTGTGGTTCAAATTATGTATAATTAATAGTAGGTTTATTTCAGTATCATATGTGAAGGAGGAGATTTTTATGCTACAGCACTTGGGAAATGTATTTTTTACTGTTGAGGCAATCGATAGGAAGGATAATCATAATGTACCGACTATTTATCTGAATATTTATAATAGGACAACCAGACAGATTATCGGTCTGATGAGGTTTAATCATGATCCTAACTATTCGAAATTAGCTAAGAACATCCGAATGTCATTTGATATATTTGATCCAAAAGATATTGATCCGTGTACAAGCACACTGTTGGAAGATATCATTATCGGCGGTTTTGTGTGGATTACAATGGACAATCATTATACGTATGATTTTCATCCGAGACCATACATGGTAATTCATAACTACAAAGAAGATGCGGATTTAATGAAGATTATCAATGCGAAGACAATCAATATTCTGCAGAGTCTTGAGTGTAAAAGGGGAGAGGGAGATGAGAATATGTATATCTTCTCTAAGGAGCTCACCACACCATATCTTTCACAAAAGCTGGCAAGGGGTAAATAATCTGTCATACTTCGGCGTTGTGGGAATTTAGTCATTTTTTTTTAACAAAAGCGCTGTGCAGTCATAATATAGTATTGAGAATATGAAGAGCCTATAAGACTCTGAAGGGAGATGTCCTACTGTATGTATTATGACAATCATGGAGGTTATCATTACAGAGGAGAAGCTGACAGAGACAGATGTATGAATATAGATCAGGGTCCCGCTCCATATACGGCAGATATATGGGAAATGGCGGTAAAGAATAATAATTTTCGTACAACCATATGGACGGGATGTCATTTGCAGATGACATTGATGTCGATTCCTGTTTGTGGGGATGTGGGAACTGAGATTCATGAAGATACAGACCAGATGCTCAGAGTAGAACAGGGCAATGCGTTGGTTAAAATGAAGAGAAATGAAGATAGGTCTGAATATATGAAGAAGCTAAGTCAGGGGGATGGAATATTTGTTCCGGCAGGTACAAAACATAATATCATCAATATTGGGAATATACCGCTGAAATTATCCTCAGTATATGCTCCGCCACATCATCCGAGAGGAACGATACACCATACAAAGGCTGATGCGGAGAATGAAATGTGAATGGAAAAGTATTTTGCGAACGGTGCCACCGGACTTCTGTCATCTTTCTAAAATTCTGATATAAAAAATTGCCATACAATTTATTTTGTGCTAATATATATTCATTGTGCAGTTAACCACAGTAAAGGAAGCAGACTGCACAATGAATTTTTTTGAGTGAATAACATTGACATTTCAGGAGGATTTATAAAAATGTCTGATTTAAGTACAGAAATTAAAAAAAGAAGAACTTTTGCCATTATATCCCATCCGGATGCAGGAAAGACCACTTTGACAGAAAAGTTTCTGTTATATGGAAAAGCGATTAATCTTGCCGGTTCAGTCAAGGGAAAGAAGACAGCAAAGCATGCCGTGTCAGACTGGATGGAGATTGAGAAGGAGAGAGGTATATCCGTTACATCTTCAGTCATGCAGTTTAACTATGACGGTTATTGTATCAATATTCTTGATACCCCGGGACATCAGGATTTCTCCGAGGATACCTACCGTACCCTGATGGCAGCAGATTCAGCGGTGATGGTTATTGATGCCTCTAAGGGTGTGGAGAAGCAGACGATTAAGCTGTTCAAGGTATGTGTACTCAGACATATTCCGATTTTTACGTTTATCAATAAGATGGACAGAGAAGCCAATGATCCATTTGATTTGCTGGATGATATTGAGAATGTTCTTGGAATTAACACCTGTCCGATTAACTGGCCGATTGGTTCCGGTAAAAGCTTTAAGGGAGTGTACGAGAGACAACAGAATTGTGTCACGACATTTAAGGCTGCCATGAACGGACAGAAGCAGGTGGAGACAAGCAGGATTGATTTTGATGAGGGTAATCGTGAGGAACTGGTGGAGCATATGGGATCTGATCTGTATGAAAAATTAAGTGAGGATTTAGAATTGCTTGATGGAGCAAGTTCTGATTTTGATATTGAGGAAGTCAGGGCAGGAAACCTGACACCTGTCTTCTTCGGTTCTGCACTGACGAATTTCGGGGTAGAGAATTTCTTACAGCATTTCCTTACGATGACCACTTCGCCCCTTCCCAGAAAATCTAATATAGGAGAGATTGATCCGTTCCGGCCGGATTTTTCCGCATTTGTATTTAAGATTCAGGCGAATATGAATAAGGCTCACAGAGACAGAATTGCATTCATGCGGATTACCTCCGGAAAATTTGAGTCAGGTATGGAGGTCAATCATGTACAGGGGGGAAGAAAGGTTAAGCTTTCACAGCCACAGCAGATGATGGCGCAGGAGAGACACATCGTGGAAGAGGCCTATGCTGGGGATATCATAGGGGTGTTTGATCCGGGTATTTTTTCCATTGGTGACACGTTGTGCACCTCTAATGACAAGTTTGAATTTGAGGGAATCCCTACGTTTGCTCCGGAGCATTTTGCCAGGGTAAGGCAGGCGGACACCATGAAGCGAAAGCAGTTTGTCAAGGGAATTAATCAGATTGCACAGGAGGGTGCGATTCAGATATTTCAGGAGTTTAATACGGGAATGGAGGAAATCATCGTAGGCGTCGTTGGTGTCTTACAGTTTGATGTTCTGAAATACAGGCTTGAGAATGAGTATAATGTTGAAATCCGCTTAGATGCACTTCCTTATGAGCACATCCGTTGGATTGAGAATAAAGAGGAAGTCAATGTGAATATGATTTCAGGCACATCGGACATGAAAAAGATAAAGGATTTGAAGGACAACCCGTTGTTATTATTTGTCAACTCGTGGAGTGTGGGGATGGTGCTTGAGAGGAATCCGGGTTTGAAACTGTCTGAATTTGGTAAAAACTAGCTATTAAAAATTTAGAATTTTTTATTGAAATTTATGATAAAATAGAGTATACTTAGTGTAACGATTGAGATTCCTGATTCGGTGAGGAAGGAATTGAGATAAGCCTGGAATGTGCGACAACTCCTGTTTTTTTGAACCTACATTTTTGATTCGGGATTCCTATATCTTTAGTATGATGTGAGGCCTCCTTTGAGTGGAACACAGAGGACTGAATGCGGTAACCCACCTAGCGCTGCTAGGACTCAGAATCGCAGGAACCGGCATTTTGGGTATATAAGAGCAGAGCTGATTTGACAGTTGTTGAGTCAGCTCTGTTCTTTTTAGTGAGAGCAGAGACAACCTGACTGGTATAATCATGGCAAGTCTTACATAAATTAGATTTAGGGTGTATAAAGAATGGAGATTATTATGACAAGATACAAGGTAAAACGATATGTTACAATTGCAGTGAGCCTGCTTTTTTTGTTTAGTCTGTTGTTTGTTTTTCTGCTTAAGGACACCGGGCATAAGAAGAAACCGCGAGCAGAAAGGGAATTAAAGCTCACGCTGGGAGAATGTATTTATTCCGTGAATGCGCTTCTGGGAGAAGATTTGACAGGGGAGCTTCCTTTCGCAATGGGGGATACACAAATCGTAGGGGAGGAGACAGAAAAATTGCCCGTCGGAGGCAGTACGGAGGGGAAGCAGGAGGCGCAGACGCAGGAGCAGCAGGAGAAGCGTCAAGTTTATGACAAGGAGTCTGTGATGAATGGAGAGGCGCTGGCATTCATCATTGGAAGATTGGGACTGGAAAGCAGTGCAAGAGAAGCGATTGTAACAAAACATGCCTCTGACAGTGAAATTGACAGGGCAGAGTGGCTTGAGGTATTAAGGGAGATAGCAGCTTCATTTAATATGCAGGAGACTATACAGGAGACAACCATTCCCATTTTTGATGTGATGGAGGGGGAGAATATCCGGCCGGTAGTGACAGATGAAAAGGTATATACATATTTTGCAGGAGATAATTTTCTGAAAAGAGACTGTACAGCGGATGTCATGGTGAGAAATGAAAATATTATCTTTGCCGGTGATATTCATGCCGGATATGTCAAGTATGAAAATGTGCTGATTGAAAAGACAGAGGGAGAAAGCATTACTGTCAGGCTGAATGGTGATCAGAGGATTTTCATCATTAAGGGATTGACACAAAAACTTGAAAATACCATGGCCGATATTGAAATGGAGCGTCAGGGAGAAGAGATGATGGTCACGACGCTTAAGTTAAAAAGGGAGAGTATATCAGGAAAGCTGCTTGCCGTATCGCCGGAGGGGGTCGAGCTGGAGGGCTTTGGAAAGATTAATTTTTCTGCGAAATGCAGGTATTATAGTGCCTATCAAAATTATGACAATGCCGACAGGGATATTTTAATGGTGGGAAGTGAACAGTTGAGCTTTATTGTTGCAGATAAGCAAATTTGTGCCGTAGTCATAAAACAAGAGATGAATGTGGAAAACATCAGAGTATTATTAAAAAGCACAGGATACGAAAGTCTGTTTCATGAAAGTGCCTCCATTCAATGCCAGGGCAGTTATAAGCTGAGCTATTACACAAGAGATGATGCGGATAATATTGTGGAAAATGTCTCAGAGCATGCAGCTTTAGAGACAGTTGAGGTGACACCGGAGGATGACAGATTGAAGGAGGGAAGAATCAGGATAACGCCTGTGGATGAAAATACAAAGACGATTATCAATTCCCTGTCGAGAAACGGTTCTGCGCCAAAGTACCGTGGAACAATAGAAATTGCCTGTTATGAAGGGAAAATCGTCATCATCAATGATGTGTCTTTAGAGGAGTATCTATATGCAGTGGTGCCGAGTGAAATGCCTTCCTCTTATGGGGTAGAGGCATTGAAGGTGCAGGCAGTCTGTGCCAGAAGTTATGCCGTCAGCCATCTGAACGATGGCAAATTAAGCCGGTATGGGGCGCAGATTGATGACAGCACAGATTATCAGGTGTATAACAATACTGAGGAGACAGAAAATGCCATTGCAGCAGTGACGGATACGGCGGGACAGATATTAACCTGCGATGGGGAAGTGGCGAATACATATTTCTTTGCCACCTCATGTGGAAGTACGACGGATGCTGCCATATGGGGCTCCGGAGATTTAAGCTATATTCACGGTAAGCTTTTGAACTCTGGAACAGAGAATATCAATCTTACTGACAATGAACAGTTTAGGAAATTTATTACTTCGGATTTTGATTCCTTTGATCAGGGAACCGCGTGGTATCGGTGGAATATGACAATGTCATACGACAGGCTTTCAGCATGTATCAATGAACATCTTGAAGCAATGTGCAGAAATAATCCGGATAAAATTCTTTTAAGGCAAGGTGATGGCAGTTATATCAGTACACCGGTTGCCACTGTGGGAAATATAAAAAATATAACAGTGGAAAAAAGACTTACCGGCGGTGTCATTGATGAACTGGTGATTGAGGGAGATGCGGCGGTCATTAAGGTAATAAAGCAGTCTACGATAAGAAATCTGATTAATCCTTATGGTGTGGCGATTCATAAGAATGATGGAAGTGAGGTGTCTACTTTTTCGGCACTCCCAAGTGCTTTTTTCACTGTAGAAAAGACGGAGGGCGGAATGATATTTTATGGAGGTGGATTCGGTCACGGTGCAGGCATGAGCCAGACGGCGGTGAAGAATATGATAGCGGAAAATATGAGTTATGAGGAAATACTGAAATTCTTTTATACGGGGGTAGAGATAGGGTACTCTGCAAGGCAGGCACATAAGGATTAAGGGATTACCAAATCTGAACTGTTAAAAAAGTAATTGACAACACACACATATTTATTATATAATTCGACATAGCGTAAGGAATTTATATTTTCCTGACTGTAATCGCATGAGTTGGTCTTGCGGAAATTATTTTGAACAGTGATATGTAATTGTAGCTTCTTTTAGACAGTGGTGAATGTTTTGAATAGGAGCACCGGTGATGGGAGATAGCTATGGTTATGACTGTATTGGGTTGGTGGCTTGATAACCAATTGTATAGTTCGTTGCATTAACTGCACACACTTGTGAAAATTAATAAGAGTAGTAAAAGTAATTTCTTGCTATATAGACTCTGAACGCTATATTGAATAAATAAAATGAAAGTTTCCATATATTTCAGATAAATAAAACAATTAGTAGAATCAAGTGTAAGTGAAGTGTGCACTTGATTTTTTATTTCTATATATGAATGGAGAAAGAGATGAACGATAAGTTAAAACTTTATGGATTTAATAATCTGACAAAATCTTTGAGCTTTAATATTTATGATGTGTGCTATGCGAAGACAGAGAGGGAACAGAAGGATTATATAGAGTATATTGATGAACAGTACAATTCAGACAGGCTTGTCAAAATTTTATGTAATATTACGGAAATTATCGGTGCCAGTGTACTTAACATTTCCAAGCAGGATTATGACCCACAGGGCGCCAGTGTTACGATTCTTATGGCAGAGGAAAGTATGCTGAAGGCGCGAAGCGGTGATCTGAGTAATGAGATTCTTAACAGGGAAGAGGTGACTGTTGCACATCTTGACAAGAGCCATGTGACGGTTCACACGTATCCGGAATATCATCCTGAGACATGCATCGCTACCTTCAGGGTGGATATTGATGTGGCTACCTGCGGAGAGATTACGCCGCTGCTTGCCCTCGAATATCTGATTGGAAATTTTGATTCTGATATTATTACAATGGATTACAAGGTCAGAGGCTTTACAAGAGATATGAACGGCAAAAAGCTTTTTATTGACCATGACATTAAGTCAATTCAGGATTATATATCGAACGAGACATTACAGAGATATGATGCGATGGATGTGAACGTGTATCAATCTAATATTTTTCATACAAAGATGCTGATAAAAGAGATAGATTTGCAGAATTATCTGTTTAACGCGGATGTGTATGAGCTGCCGCCAAAAGTAAGACTGGAGATTACCAACAGTCTTCGGCGGGAAATGATTGAGATTTTTAGTGGAAGCAATATATATCAGGAACGATAAATGTCCTGTGCGAAACAAACAACAATGAATTATTTGCTGCATCAGACAGGAAGGGGATGGGATGAAAATTGGAGCTTAATCAGACGGAAATGCCGGTATATGAGGCATTACAGCAGATGAAAAGAGAAAGAATCGTTCCTTTTGATGTACCGGGACACAAGCATGGAAAGGCAAATTTGGAACTTACAGAGTTTCTGGGAGAAAAATGTATGTCCGTAGATGTTAATTCCATGAAGCCACTGGATAATCTCTGCCATCCGATATCGGTTATCAAGAGGGCACAGCAGTTAGCGGCAGATGCGTTTAAGGCGGCAAATGCATTCTTTATGGTAGGAGGAACTACTTCTGCGGTACAGACGATGATACTTGCCACCTGTAAAGAGGGGGACAAAATCATTATGCCGAGAAATGTGCATAGGAGTGCCATCAATGCGCTGATTCTTAGCGGTGCCATTCCGGTTTATGTTAATCCTGATTCCGATAAAAGGTTGGGAATTTCCCTTGGAATGTCTGTCAGTGAGGTGGAGAAAGCGATAGAGGAGAATCCTGATGCAAAAGCAGTGATGGTGAATAATCCCACCTATTATGGGATATGTTCTGATATAAGGAGCATCACACAGCTTGCACACCGGCATGGAATGAAGCTGTTAGCAGACGAGGCACACGGAACCCATTTTTATTTTGATGAAGAGCTTCCGATGGCAGCGATGGAGGCAGGTGCGGATTTTGCCTCTGTGAGTATGCATAAATCGGGAGGCAGCCTGACACAGAGTTCTATTCTTCTGACAGGTCAAGGTGTTAATCCTGACTATGTAAGACAGATTATTAACCTGACGCAGACTACCAGCGGAAGTTATCTGTTACTGTCCAGCCTTGATATGTCAAGAAAGAATCTGGCACTGAACGGCAGAGAGATATTTGAGAGGGTAAGAGCACTTGCCAAATATGCGAGAGACGAAATTAACAGCATTGGTGATTATTATGCCTATTGTCGTGAAATTATCAACCATGATTCCATCTATGATTTTGATGTGACAAAGTTATCAGTCAATACATTTGATGTAGGATTGGCGGGAATAGAGGTATATGATTTGCTCAGAGATGAGTATGATATTCAGATTGAGTTTGGAGATATAGGAAATATTCTTGCCTATATCTCTGTTGGTGACCGGGAGCGTGAGATTGAACGTCTGGCGAGTGCGTTGGCAGAGATCAGGCGACGCTTTAAAAAGGATAAAAAAGGGATGTTTGATCATGAGTATATCAATCCGAAAGTAGTTATGTCGCCTAAGAATGCATTTTTTAATGATAAGCGTCAGGTTGAACTGAATGAGGCAAAGGGATGTGTATGTGGTGAATTTGTCATGTGTTATCCCCCGGGGATTCCTATTTTGGCACCGGGTGAGATTATCACACAGGAAATTCTCGACTATATCCGTTATGCGAAGGAAAAGGGCTGCTTTATGACAGGAACAGAGGATATTGAGATTAAGAAAATTAATATTGTAACAGGACAATAGCAGTAAGAAAGGACAGACATACGATGGAATTGTGGTTTACTGAGCGTCATACCTCAGATGTAAAGTTTTCGATTAAGGTTGACAAACAGTTGTTTAGTGCGCAGAGCGATTTTCAGAGGATTGACGTGTTTGACTCAAAGGAATTTGGCAGATTTTTAACACTTGACGGCTACATGATGCTTACGGAGAGAGATGAGTTTATCTATCATGAGATGATAGTGCATGTGCCGATGGCGGTACACCAATCTGTAAAAAATGTGCTGGTCATTGGCGCAGGAGATGGTGGTGTGATTAGAGAACTTACAAAATATCCTGCCATTGAAAATATTGATATGGTTGAAATCGATGAACTGGTGGTGGAGGTGTGTAAAAAGTATCTTCCTCTTACTTCCTGCAGGCTTGATGATGAGCGGGTCAATATCATCTATCAGGATGGTCTGAAATATGTGAGAACGAGAGAAAATGAATATGATTTAATCATTGTAGATTCTACAGACCCCTTCGGACCGGGAGAAGGATTGTTTACCAAAGAATTTTATGGCAATTGTTATAAAGCACTGAAAGAGGACGGTATCATTGTCAATCAGCATGAGAGTCCTTTTTATCAGGAGGATGCCCTTGCCATGCAGAGAGCGCATAAGCGCATAGTGGAAAGCTTTGGTATCAGCAAGGTATATCAGGCTCATATTCCGACCTATCCTTCAGGACACTGGCTATTTGGTTTTTCTTCTAAAAAGTATCATCCGACGAAGGATTTTGATGCGGCTGCATGGAATATGCTCGGCATCAAGACAAAATATTATAATACCAGACTACATGTGGGCGCTTTTGCCTTACCGAGTTATGTGGAGGAATTACTGAGAGATGTGGAATAAAAATATAGAGACTTTTATAGGATGTGACGCGACATTTGAAGAGGCGGATATTGTACTGTTCGGGGCACCTTTTGACTCGACGACCTCTTACAGACCCGGTGCTCGTTTTGCCAGCAAGGCGATACGCGGGGAGTCTTACGGACTGGAGACTTATAGTCCTTACCAGGATAAGGATTTGTCGGAGATAAGTGTATTTGACGGCGGAGATATAGAATTACCTTTTGGAGATTCACAAAAGGCATTGGATATGATAGGTGAGAGAACCGGACTGATACTTGAACATGATAAGCTTCCGTGCATGATAGGCGGTGAGCATCTGGTGACACTTGGTGCTTTTCGGGAGGTATACAAAAAGTATCCGCAGGTTCGGGTAATTCATTTTGATGCCCACACAGATTTAAGAGATGAATATCTTGATGTAAGGCTGTCTCACGCATCGGTGATAAGACGGATATGGGATATCATCGGAGATGGCAGGATTTATCAGTTTGGTATCAGGAGTGGTGAGCGCGAAGAATTTTACTGGGCAAAAGAGCATACATTTTTGCATAAATTTGATTTTACGGGATTGAAAGAGGCTGTAAAAGAGATTGGTAATAATCCGGTGTATCTGACGATTGATTTGGATGTGTTAGATCCTTCTGTCTTTCCGGGAACAGGTACACCGGAGGCAGGCGGGGTTACATTTGCGCAGCTGTTAGAGGCAATTATGACAGTATCGACACTGAATATCGTTGCCATGGATGTGAATGAACTGGCTCCGAATCTGGATATATCAGGCGCTTCAACGGCCACGGCATGTAAGATAGTAAGAGAACTGCTGATGGCAGTAAAATAAAAGTAATCGTTCACTGGCGGATGGCGGTAATCTGAACTGTTACCGATAAAAGGATAGAGAGAAAGAAAATGATATGCGCAAATAGCAGCGCAGAAATGAGGTAAATTATGGGAAAAGCGTTAATTGTAGGTTGTGGCGGAGTAGCAGGTGTGACAATCCACAAATGTTGTCAGAATAGTGATGAATTTACAGAGATTATGATAGCCAGCAGGACAAAAAGTAAGTGTGACAAGTTGAAAGCGGAGCTTGAGGGAAAGACAAAGACCATCATTCACACTGCCAAGGTGGATGCGGATAACGTGGAGGAGTTGATTGCGTTAATTAACTCTTTTCAACCGGATGTGGTACTGAATCTGGCACTTCCGTATCAGGATTTAACGATTATGGATGCCTGTCTTGCCACAAAGACAAGTTATGTGGACACGGCAAATTATGAACCGCTTGATACGGCGAAATTTGAGTATAAGTGGCAGTGGGCATATCGTGAAAAATTCAAGGAGGCAGGAATTACGGCGCTGCTTGGCAGCGGCTTTGATCCGGGTGTGACAGGAGTGTTCAGTGCCTATGCATTGAAGCATGAGTTTGATGAAATAAATTATATTGATATTCTTGACTGTAATGGTGGAGATCACGGCTATCCGTTTGCTACGAACTTTAATCCTGAGATAAATATCCGTGAGGTTTCAGCCAATGGAAGCTACTGGGAAAATGGCCAGTGGGTGGAAACGAAGCCGATGGAGATAAAAAGAGAATATGATTTCAAGGGCGTTGGAAAGAAGGATATGTATCTTTTGCACCATGAAGAGCTTGAATCTTTGGGCATCAATATACCGGGCATCAAAAGAATCAGATTTTTTATGACTTTTGGACAGAGTTATCTGACCCATCTGAAATGTCTTGAAAATGTAGGTATGACTTCGATTGAACCTATTGATTATGAGGGCATGAGGATTGTTCCGCTGCAGTTTTTGAAGGCAGTATTGCCGGATCCGGCTACATTGGGACCGAGAACGGTGGGAAAGACCAATATCGGTTGCATTTTCCGGGGAAAGAAAGACGGAAAGGATAAGACCTATTATCTGTATAATATATGCGATCATCAGGAATGCTATAAGGAAGTGGGTTCACAGGCAATCAGCTATACGACAGGTGTTCCGGCGATGATTGGTGCAATGCTTATTATGAATGGTACATGGAAGGGACCGGGAGTATTTAATATTGAGGAGTTTGATCCGGATCCTTTCATGAAGGCACTCAATCAATGGGGACTGCCATGGGAGGAGGATTTTAATCCGGTACTGGTAGACTGATAATAGTATCTGAATGAGGATTGGTATGTATTACGATTATGTAAATGTTCCTACTCCATGCTTTGTTGTGGAGGAGGAGCTGTTAAAACAGAATTTGGAAATATTGAAGCAGGTAATAGAAAAAACCGGCTGTCATATACTGCTTGCGCAGAAGTGTTTTTCTATGTACCACACCTATCCGCTTCTCTCGAGATATCTTTCGGGAACTACTGCCAGTGGGCTTTATGAGGCAAGGTTGGGCAGGGATTATTTTGGGAAAGAGACACATGTATACAGTGCCGCCTATCGGGAAGAAGAGATGGATGAGATTTTTGCAATATGCGACCATATCGTCTTTAATTCGTTTTCGCAGTGGGAAAGATATAAGGAGAAGGCCATGGGCTCAGGGAAAAAGTGTGGTTTGAGAATTAATCCGGAGTGTTCCACACAGGAGGGACATGCAATCTATGATCCCTGTGCACCTTATTCCAGAATGGGCATTGTGAACGCTGATTTTGACAGAGACAGGCTTGAAGGCATCTCGGGACTTCATTTTCATACATTGTGTGAACAGAATGCGGATGCTTTATATGAGACCTTGCAGGTGGTAAAGAAAAATTTTGGCGATGTGTTATCGGAAATGGAATGGATTAATTTCGGAGGCGGGCACCACATTACCAGAAAAGATTATGATATTGATTGTCTTGTGGAATGTATCAGGGATATGCAGCAACAGTATCAGTTAGAGGTGTATTTGGAGCCGGGAGAAGCAGTTGCACTCAATGCCGGGTTCATGGTTGCTTCTGTGCTGGATTTGGTTCATAATGGAATGGATATTGCTATTCTTGATACATCGGCAGCATGCCATATGCCGGATGTGTTAGAAATGCCGTACACACCTGAAATACATCAGGTCATCAGCGGCAGTGGGGAAAACGCAGTCTTTAGTACCGCAAAAGTGATTCACAAACAGGATGAGACAGTAGAAAAGCAGAAATATTGCTATCGTTTGGGAGGTCCTACCTGTCTTAGCGGAGATGTTATCGGAGACTATGGTTTTGAGAAGCCACTTAAGGTGGGGGATAGAATCTTATTTAAAGATATGGCGATTTATTCCATGGTCAAGACGAACACATTTAACGGAATGAGACTGCCAAGTATCGCTTATAAAGAGAAAAATGGGATAAAACTCATAAAGCAGTTTGGCTATGAGGACTTTAAAATGAGGTTGTGATTGCACACCCTCCCGAATTGAGTTATAATGTAACATATCGGAAGGAAAATGAGCGGCTGCGAAGCAGACATTCATTTTCACCCGATATGTTAGCGACAGACCGAAGGTATGACGCATTATCGTAGATAATGTAACTTATCGGAAGGAGATAATTTAAAGCAAAACAATGGAAATGTGAGGGATGTTTTTTGAGTGCCAGAAAGACGAAGCTTGATGAATTATTTGAGAATATAGAGCATAAACATGTATACATACAGACACACAACTTTCCGGATCCGGATGCCATAGCAAGCGGATTTGGTCTGCAGAAGCTTTTGGAGAAGAAAGGCATATCAAGTACTATATGCTATCATGGACGAATTGATAAATTTAGCACGAGAAATATGTGTGACAAGCTTGGAATTAAGATAGTACATCTTGATGAGCTTGAGGAGATGAATAGAGAGGATGAGATAATTCTTGTGGATTCGCAGGCAGGTAATGCGAATTTAAAGAATGCATGCGCGGCTGTCACGATGTGTATCGACCACCATCCTTCTTTTGAGGTGGTTGATTATAAGTTCTGTGATATCAGACCGAGTGTAGGAGCGTGCGCCTCCATAATAGCAGCCTATTATTTTGTCAATGATTTAAGGATGGATAAGAATGTTGCCACTGCTTTGATGTATGGAATCAAAGTGGATACAGCGAATCTTTCCAGAGGAGTATCTGCGTTGGATTTAAACATGTTCTATACGCTGTATAATATGGCAGATATGGAGCTGATTGATTCATTGGATTCCAGTACGATTGAATTTGAAGATTTGAATGCCTATGCCAATGCCATCAAGAGCATTAAGGTATATGATAATATTAGCTTTGCCAATACAGGAAATCACTGTCCGGAGCCGTTGATTGCCTCTATTTCGGATTTTATGATGTTGATAGCCGGAGTAAATTTATGTATTGTATATTCTATCAAGGTTGATGGCATTAAGATTTCTGTCAGAAGTGATAACGGATATTTTGATGCGGGGCGTCTGACGAATGAAGCCTTGAAAGGAATCGGGAGTGGAGGAGGACATCCTTCCATGGCGGGAGGTTTTGTGCCTTTTACGGAGAATCATGGGAAGGTGGAGAAAATTATTGAGAAGATAGAGAATAATTTTATTGATACCGTGATTCGTTATGAAAAGTATTTGCCGGCGAAGAATTAAAAAATGATATTGAAAGATATCAATTGAAAAACAGGTATAAAGTAATATCCGAAATACTTTATACCTGTTTTGCTTAGCAAGCTGGAAAAGGGACTTGAACCCTCGACTTACTGATTACGAATCAGTTACTCTGCCAACTGAGTTATTCCAGCAGACTTGTACATTATAGAACATTTTATAAAAATAATCAACTATATTTTAAAAAAATTTAGGTATACAACAGTCGTAACGTAACAGTCCGGCAAACAAATAAAAAAGTGGTTGCATTTTAATAAATATGTGGTATAGTATACATACGTCACAAACAAGTGTACGTGATACGCGGACATGCGAGTGGCAATCATACAAGAATTGAACATTAATACATTATATGAGGTGAAAAAATGAGTCAGAAGTTAAAAGTAGGAATTTTAGGTGCAACAGGTATGGTAGGTCAGAGGTTTATCTCATTGTTGGAGAATCATCCATGGTTTGAGGTGGTGACAGTAGCAGCAAGTCCGCGTTCTGCCGGTAAGACATATGAAGAGGCAGTGGGAGGACGCTGGAAGATGCAGACACCGATGCCGGAAGCGGTGAAGAAGCTGACAGTTCTCAATGTCAATGAAGTAGAGAAGGTAGCGGCAACTGTAGACTTTGTGTTTAGTGCCGTAGATATGACAAAGGATGAGATTAAGGCAATCGAAGAGGCATATGCCAAGACAGAGACACCGGTTGTTTCTAATAACAGTGCACACAGATGGACACCGGATGTTCCTATGGTAGTGCCGGAGATTAATCCTGAACATTTTGAGGTGATAGAGTTTCAGAAAAAGCGTCTGGGAACAACAAAAGGTTTTGTTGCGGTAAAGCCAAACTGTTCTATCCAGAGTTATGCACCGGTTCTTACAGCGTGGAAAGAATTTGAGCCATACGAGGTAGTAGCTACCACTTATCAGGCAATTTCGGGAGCAGGTAAGAACTTTCAGGATTGGCCGGAGATGGAGGGAAATATCATTCCGTACATCGGTGGTGAAGAGGAAAAGAGTGAACAGGAGCCATTGAGACTCTGGGGTAAGATTGAAGATGGCGTGATTAAGAAATCCGATGCCATGGTGATTACCACACAGTGTATCCGTGTTCCTGTACTTGACGGACACACAGCGGCAGTGTTTGTAAAATTCAGAAAGAAACCGACGAAGGAGCAGTTAATTGAGAAACTGATTCAGTTTAGCGGTGAGCCACAGAAATTGGAGCTTCCAAGTGCGCCAAAGCAGTTTATACAGTATTTAGAGGAGGATAACAGACCACAGGTACAGTTGGATGTGAATTATGAGCATGGAATGGGTATCTCTGTCGGAAGATTGAGAGAAGATACCGTATATGATTACAAGTTTGTAGGACTTTCCCATAACACTGTAAGAGGAGCAGCAGGCGGTGCCGTTTTATGCGCAGAACTTTTAAAGGCTAAGGGATATATAGAGGCAAAATAAAAAGAATAATCATTAAGAATATAGTAAGCGGATATGTGAGGAGGCTGTATTTGGCAGAGAGATTGGAATCGCTAAGTACAGCAGCCTCACTCTTGCGATAAGGAATAACAAGGTGATAGTGATGAAAATAAATAGAAAATATTTAACACAATGCATGATAGCATTTTTGATTCTGATAGCCGGTATGTTTGTCATGGATATAAAAGTCAATGCAGATACCGCGCCTACTTTTATCATTGATGAGAAGGCATCAGGAGAAAATCTTACGGCAGTGGTTTCTTTTACGCCCGGGCAGTGCGCGGCAGGAACGATTAAACTGAGTTTTAACACAGATACACTTGAGTATGTTTCTTTCGAGCAGCTTGGTTTTGAGATAGGCAATGTCAATGTGAACTATATGGAAGAAAGTAAGATCATTGCCATTAATTTCTTTAATACGTACGGCGAAGTGAGCGGCGATACGAGACTGGCAGAGATTAGTTTTCGAATCAAAGGAGACCGCATTAGCTCATCGGAGATTAGCGTTGACAGCTTTAAACTGTATGATATCAACAGCAGTCTGTTGTCCGAAGGTGACAGTACACCGGCAGAGATTACGTTTGATTCAAAAAATATATTAGAGAAGATTGAAGTGGTCACGGATTCCCAAAATGGTGCGGCACAGGCAAATGAGACAAATGGGCTTTCTGATGAGCCGGACAGTAGCGAAAAAGCAGGGTGGGTTAAGGAGAACACAACGGATACGGCAGACACTAGGAGTCAAAATGATGCTGACATTGAGGATAATACTGCTTCTCAGAATAATACTGACACTCAGGACAATACCCAGGTGCAGGACGATACAAGTAATCAAAATGGTGCGATTGATAAAAACAGTTCAACTGAAAAAACAGTTTCAGATCCTAATGATAATGCCGGTCAAGACAGTATGCAAAGTCAAAATAATAAAAGTAATAAAAACAGCCAGGCGAAAAAAACGACCGGTCTTACCATTGGCATTGCTGTTGTGGCAGTAATAATCTGTGTTGCTGCGGGTGTGCTGTATCATATAAGGAAGAAAAAAGAGGATAGTAAAATTGATGAGCCGGAGGCATAATAATATGGGTAACTATTTTGTGAAAAAACATAGAAAAAAAATGAATTATATGGTACAATAATAGTACCAAAAGTAACAGTTTTGTCTGCAAAACCTTCTCTATATTGAGGACTGGGTGCAGGTGTGAGATTTAAGCCGCAGCTTTGCGGCAGGCCGGTCAGAAAGGAAGATTATTATGAAAAATTATGATGATTTCAAGAAAGACTCAGAGTACCCTGTGCTTGACATTAATGATGGTATCAATATTTATAACCGGATGATGTCAGAACTTCCTGATGATGAAGAGGCAAAGGGGATATTAGCTGATTTTTATGCGTGTGTGAGAGATTATGCCACTATGAGAGGTGAATGGCAGACCTTGCACAGAGAAAGGCAGATTATGCAGGACAGAACGAGAACGATACATCATGACAGTGTGATTATACACATTAATATGATTAAGGGGTATCTTGAACGACATGGTAAGGATGTGAGCTTTATGAATCCGTTAAGCAGCAATGAAAAGATTGTGGAGAGGAAGCTGGCAGGAGATTATGCCTGCATTGTATTCTGTCTTATGGGGATAGAGTCAAGGTAGGTTAGTCAGTTACTATGGAGAAAATGAAGCGGGTAACGGATTCAAGGATAGAATGGTTTAAATGTGTACAGTATGAGGACATTAACCGTAACAATAAGCTTTTTGGCGGAAGGCTGATGTGCTGGATGGATGAAGTAGCCGGAATTGCAGCCATGCGCCATGCCGGTATGCAGGTGACGACAGCAGCGGTAGATAATCTTCAATTCAAAAAGAGTGCGGTGTTGGGGGATATACTGGTAATAGAAGCGAAGATTACACATGTCGGTAATTCTTCCATGGAGGTGCGGGTGGACGTGTTTCGGGAAGAACCATCTGACGGTCTGAGGTATGTTATCAACAGGGCATATTTTACGGAAGTGTGTATTGATGAACAGGGGCGTCCCGTCAAGGTTCCTTATGGTCTTTTGTTAGAGAGCGAAGTGGACAGAGCTGAATGGGACAACGCAAAAAGACGTATTGAGATGCGAAAGGAAAGACGGAAGGAAGGATATTAGCATATACAATGCAGGAATATAAGATATGTGCAGGATATACCGCGATATAGAAGTAATGAAATAGTGAAGTTTAACAGCCAAGTCTCCATACGGATGCAGGATCAGGGTCTTTCATGGAGACTTGGCTTTGCATTTTAGCATACATTTTAGCATAATAGTAACAATATTTATTAAATTACAGTAACATATTGCTACATATTTTCATAAATTATGGTATAATACTGATATTAGGTAAATTTATGACGAAAGGACTATAATAATGGCATTTAAAGAAATTAGTGTAAGTGAACTTAGCAATAATGTTTTTGATATGATAGGAAAGGACTGGATGCTTGTCACTGCGGCGAAGTCAGAGACAGATGTCAATGCGATGACCGCATCCTGGGGCGGTCTGGGTATTATGTGGGGAAAACCTGTGGCATTTGTATTTATAAGACCACAGAGGTACACCAAGGAATATATGGATATTTCTGAAAATGTGACACTGTCCTTCTATGGAGAAGAATACAGAAGTATGTTGTCTTACATGGGAAGCAAGTCAGGACGAGAGGAAGATAAGATTAAACATGAAAACCTTACGGTGCAGTTTGACGGTAATGCGCCGTATTTTGAGGAAGCCGGACTGGTGCTGAAGGGAAAGAAGCTGTATTGCCAGGAGATGGGAGCAGAGTACACGAAGGTGGAAGCGATAACAGAGAAGTTTTATCCTGCCGGCGACTGGCATACGATGTATATTTATGAGATAGAAAAGGTATTAGTCAGAGAATAAAGTAGTTTTGGAGGTTTGTAATGAACAAGAGGAAGCCGTTGTTAATGGGACTGTCGGCTATGGGGGTAGCGTCAGCAGGAATTTATCAATTTGTTGAAAATGTATATCAGGGAAGCAGATTTCTGATGCCATATATTAAGAAGGCAGAATACATCAATATCAATTCCAATGTAAGACTGGAAGAGGATGGATATTACTCTATCACTAAAACTGATGATAAGCCGTTTAGAGTATTACAGATTACCGACCTCCATATAGGAGGCGGTTATCTTTCAAGACATGAGGATATGCAGGCATTAAGCATTATGATTAGGGCAATAAAAAGTACCAGCCCTGATTTGATTGTGCTTACCGGGGATTTGGCATGCCCGGTTGCACGGCTTACACTGTCAAGGAATAATCTTCACAGCTACAGGATGATAGCCGAGTTGCTTGAGAATATCGGCATTCCCTATGCGGTTGTCTTCGGAAACCATGACACTGCCAAAAATTCCACACATAACAGACGTGAACTCGCCCAGTATCTTATGACGAAGGAACACTGCCTTATGGCAGAGACACAGGACACGGAAGTGCTTACCGGCTTTTCAAACTATATCATAAAGCTTAGAGATAAGTCAGGAAAACTAAATTCCGTCTTATTTATGTTTGACTCGAATGAGTATATGGTCAAAGACAGAAAGAGGGTATACGATTATATTCACGAGGAACAGGTGCAGTGGTACGAAAGGGAGACAAGACGTATTAATGAGCAGGAGGGCAGACAGGTGTTATCATTTGCTTACATGCATATACCGCTGGAGGAATACAGGGAGGCATGGAATGCGGTGATTAATGCTGAAAAGTCCGCTATATATTATTATGGAAGCCGCGATGAAAAAATCAGTTGTCAGGGAGCAAATGGCGGACTGTTTGATAAAATTCTCGAATTAAAAAGTACAAAGGGGATTTTTTGCGGGCATGACCACCTGAACGATTTTTCAGTGGAGTACAAGGGAGTGAGAATGACATACGGGCAGAGTATTGACTGTCTGCTATATGCAAAGAATTTATCAGAGCATAAAGGCGCTACCTTGTTGAAGATACACAAAAATGGAGATTTTGAGATAAAAGGAAAGAAGCACAGGTGATATAATGTTATATTTTTTGCTTGGTTTATTATCCATTATTGCTTTGCAGAGCATTTTATTCATGCAATATTATGGGCGTGGATATAGGATTAATAAAAAGCATATGTTTTTTTCAGTGATTTTTTCACTGTATATGATTTATGTGATAGAATTTTTGCACGATAAAATCATACATATGAATACGGATTTAATAATGATTATGTTGCTGTTTATACCGGTAGGTATGCTGATGCCGATGATATATCGTCGTTACAGGAATTTTTTGTTAGTCATGGTATACACTGTACTGATGGATATACTGATTTTTATTCTGCAAAATCTTGCGGTAGGCAGAATAAATCTACTGGTACTGTTGTTTTCATTCGTCGGTGTGTTATTTGGTTTTTTTGCGGGAACTGTTCTTAATCGGACATTTCCTGAATTTAGAAAAAGTATTATTTTGAAAAAGAGAAAGAAAAAGATTCTGTTTGCTCTATATGAGATAGAGCTTGTCACGATATGTTTTGCCGCGTTGTTTATGATGATTTCTATGGCAGAGAATATTTCAGGGAAAAACCTTAATAAAAAATTGAAGGATACGATTAGCTATTCCCACAATGGTGATGATAAGAGATGGAATATCTATGACTCTATTTATTATGCCGATGAGGATAAATATGGAAGATATGAAAGTTATGCGGGAAAGCATCCTGACATGTCCGTAGAAGAAGTGGTGTGGAGAGTGGATGCGAATCTTGACAAAGAGTTTTATGATGAGGAATATACAAAATATGCAGATGCGGATACGGACAAGCCTCTGTTGATCAATAAATTTAACAGGGTTTCGGAAGACTTTGAGCCTTACAGACTGATAAAAATCGAAGGAGATTATGAAGCTACGCCGGAGACAGTGTCTGCTTATAAGAGACTGATTGAAGATTTAGAAGCAGAGGGAATGAAAATCTACGTGGTGTCCGCCTATAGAAGTGTTGCCTATCAGAAGAGGCTTCACAACTATTATCTTAAGTCTGATGAAAAAGAGGTGGTGGAGACCTACAGTGCGAGACCGGGATACAGTGAACATCATACAGGAAGAGCATTGGATGTCAGTCAGGTCTACAATAATCTGGATGCTTTTGAGGGCAGCGATGAAGCGGACTGGGTGTATAAGAACGCCTATAAGTATGGATTCATAGTCAGATATAAGGCTTCGCAGACAGATGTTACCGGATATATATTTGAGCCATGGCATATCGTGTATGTCGGTGAAGAAATATCAAGAACGATGCATGACGAAAATATTGAGACATTAGAGGAGTATGTGGTGAAATATATAGACCACGTAAAGCCTTAATCATTTAGTCACAGCGGCATCCACGCAGAGTAAGATATTTTACGAATAACGGTTAGCTGAACTGTTATGGGTTTTAAAGAAATTAAGATAATGATAAGAATTTAGAAAATAAGTGGTGAGAGTCTTTCTGCTAAATCATATTTGTGACTGACGCATGTCAGCTACAGACAAATTTATAGTTCCCTAAGGCAGGAATGACATCAGAATGGAAATGAGGAATATATGAAATTATCAGATTTTTATTATGAGCTGCCACCGGAGCTGATTGCGCAGGATCCATTAGAGGACAGGGCATCCTCAAGGTTAATGGTGGTTGATACCGCTACGGGAGAACTGGAGCACAAGATATTCAGCGACATTACGGAGGAGCTGAATGCGGGAGACTGTCTTGTTATCAATGATACAAAAGTAATACCGGCAAGGCTCATAGGAACGAAGATAGATACAAAAGCCCATATAGAGGTACTGTTGTTAAAGAGAAAGTCTGACAGCATGTGGGAGGTGCTGGTAAAACCTGGAAAAAAGGCAAGAAAAGGTTGTCGGATTTCGTTTGGGGAGGGAATGTTGATAGGAGAAATCACGGATATTGTGGATGACGGCAACAGGCTGATACAGTTTCAGTATGACGGGATATTTGAGGAGATTCTGGATAAATTGGGAGAAATGCCGTTACCGCCGTATATTACACATCGGTTAAAGGACAGAGACCGGTATCAGACCGTGTATGCGAAAAATGAGGGTTCTGCTGCGGCACCGACGGCTGGACTTCATTTTACGAAAGAGCTTCTTGATGAAATCGCAGCGAAGGGAGTAGAGATAGCGCATGTCACACTTCATGTGGGGCTGGGAACCTTCAGACCGGTAAAGGTTGAGAATATTCTGGAACATCATATGCATTCAGAGTATATCAATGTCACAAAAGAGGCAGCCGATACCATTAATCAGGCGAGAAAAAATGGTGGAAGAATTATTGCAGTAGGGACAACAAGTCTTAGAACACTTGAATCATCGGTAGGAGGTAATGGACAGATTATACCTGTCAGTAAGGAGACGGATATCTTTATCTATCCGGGTTATCACTTTAAAGCGGTAGATGCACTGATTACCAATTTTCATTTGCCGGAATCAACGCTGCTCATGTTAGTTTCGGCACTTGCCGGCAAGGAAAATATCATGAAGGCCTATCAGACGGCTATTGAGGAGAGATATCGTTTTTTTAGTTTTGGAGATGCCATGTTTATTAAATAATGAACTGTATATTAATAATTTAATCAGTTTTTGAGCCGAAATGCCTTATGTGTAAGCGTTTCAACTCAAAGACTGTAAAGTTTAATTATATACAGTTCCTGAAAGAATCATTCGGAAATGGAGATTGATATGAAAAAAATCAAGTATATGATAGGATGCTGAGTCTGAGTATGGTATGTTTTATGACAGGGTGCGGGAACAGTGTTACCATTAACGGAAACAATCCCGAGATAATTACGCAGAAGGAAACGTCACAGTCAAAGAAGTCAGATAAGACTAAAAAGAAGGAGACTGATACGGATAGCGGGAAAGAGGAGAATACAAAAGACGAGGATGAGACTCCTGGTTCAAAAGAGAAGACCTCTCAGATATCCGATAACGAATTGACAGAGACAAGGTATTTCGATTTTGAAGGCAATCCTGTCTACAAAAAGCAGTATACCTATTATGAAAATGGTTTGGTGTGCAGCGAAAATCTATGTGCGTACAATTATTATGAAAATGTGGAAACAGGCGAGACAGAGAAATATACCACGGCATTATATACGATACTGTTTTTGTATAATGAAGCCGGAGAACTTGAGGAGACGATATTAGATTGCGTAACATTGCCGGATTATTAGATAGAATGTTACTGGGGAATCATCAACTGCCAGGAGGGAGAAGATTTATTTTGGGAAAGTGCGGGACATACAGGGATGTATGAGGATCGTATATACAGGATAAAAAACGGAAAATTTGAGCTGCAGGGAAATGGCGAGTATTCCTATGAGTTTGCAGGTGCAACCCCGGATTCGGAGCCTGTCAGCCATTATTACTGGAATGGTGAAGAAGTCACAGAGGAAGCATACAAAAAGAGCCTGCAGGAAAGTATTGATGCGGAGCAGTGTGTCATGATTAATGAAAAGAACAATTTTTCTTACAAACAGGTACAAACGCTGCTTCAATATCTCGTTTCAAACAGTGATTGACAAAATGGTATCATTAAGTGTAAACTATAAGTAATCAGATTGAATGATAATAATATTAAGGAGAAGTGCAGAGCAACTGTCATTCAATTCATAAGTACAGGAGAAGTACAAGATAAATCTGCATGGTAGAACTATGACTCAGGAACGAAGAAGATCCAATAGAATGGATATTGATGTTAGAATCAAATTAAGTACTGTAGATAATAATTCGGCTAATGTCATCAGTGACAGAGAGATTGATGTTGATGTTGTTAATTTGTCGAAAGACGGACTGGCATTTGTGAGTGACGAGAAATTTGAATTAAATACATATTATGATACGGAAGTGTTATTGTGGACAAAGGAGAAGATACAGACTGTCTTAGAGGTGGTGAGGACAGAGACACATGAAGACGGTCGGACCTTATTTGGCTGTCGCTTTATCGGAATTATGCCGGTTGACCAGTTAAAGATACAGATATATGAGATGGTAAGTGAACTGACAGAAAGGTAGATTTTGATAAGGTACTTAAGTAATGTATCATGAAGCAGTGAAAAGCAGAGGACAAAGGGAAAGACGTGTGTTTTGACAGACGACTTTCTTCCTTTGTCCTTTTTTGAACAATGACTATTTGTCAGTGTAAACAGTATAACCGCAGTCTGCCAGCAGCTGACAGGCAAATTCACTTGCCATCTGTTCATAAAACTCTATTCTTAAGACCCCTGCCTCTGTTTCTCTGTTATTGACAATACCAATATTTTTGATGCTGATATTGTTTTTGGCAAGAATACCCGCAATAGTGGAAATAGAGCCGGATTCATCAATGATATCACAGTAAAGAGTATAGATTTTTGTGATAAGTCCGTGGGTCTGATTGGAGAAGGAATCTCTGTAATCACGGCTTTTTTCAAAAAGGTCATATACAGAGTGCGGTGTATTCTTCTCAATGGCTGTTTTGATTTCTTTTAGAGACTGAATGTATTTTTCTAAAAGCGTTGCGATGTTGTCGCGGTTTGTGCTGCAAATCTGCTGCCACATATCGGGAGAAGAGGAGGCGATTCGCGTGATATCTTTAAAACCCCCCGCTGCCAGAAGTTTCATGGTTTCCCTGTCAGAATCATTATCTTTTACCAGATTGACAAGACATGCTGCGATGAGATGAGGCACATGGCTGATGGCAGCAACGGCATAATCATGTTCTCTGTAGTCGAGAAGGACAGGAAGGGCACCGATGGAACTGATAAGAGCAAAAAATTCATTGGTTCGTTCAGAACTTACTTCTTTCGTAGGGGTAATGGCATAATAAGCATTTTCCAGCAGATGACTGTCGGAGTTGGTATAGCCTGTTTTTTCAGAGCCTGCCATGGGATGACCACCTATGAAATTTTTACTGAGCGAAAGCTGTTCTATGGCAGTGTGTATGTTGCCCTTGACACTGCCTACATCAGTAATGATACAATTCTCTGAGATGATTTCTTTTAAACATTTGAGATAACGGATATTCTGTTCTACCGGTGTACATAAAAAAATATAGTCACAGTCCGAAAAATGTTCATCCGCCTGCTCTGTCACGATATCTGCCGTGCCATCTCTCAAGGCGCATTCACGTGCAGCGGCACTTCTGTTGTAAGCCACAATGGTATGATTGTCATAGACTCTTTTAATTGACTTAGCGATGGAGCCGCCGATTAAGCCTAAACCTATGAACCCAATTTTTAAGTTTCTCATGCTTGTTCCTTTCCTAATCCTGTGTAAATCCAAGTGCTTCTATTGATTTTGGCGTGCATACCATGGAATAATTGGTGTGGTAAATCACAAATCCGGGAGCACCGCCATTGATGCGCTTTAAATGCTTTTTCTGTGTATAATCAATCTCGACCTTATCACTATTTCTTCCCTTAGAATAGTAGGCGGCAAGACTGCCGGCAATTTCATAAATGTTGTCAGGAAGTTCGGATTGCTCGGTATTCCTGCATTTTACAATCACATGTGAACCGGGAATCGTCTTGGTGTGAAACCACCAGTCGTTGCCGGTTGCGATTTTAAAGGAGACTTCTTCATTCTGATAATTGTTTTTGCCGATATAGATATCATATTCCCCGTCAATGCCGATATGAATAGGGCGGTTCGTCAATTTTGTTTTTTTATCAGTAGTTCTCCTCCTGATGTAGCCGAACTGGATAAGTTCCTCTTTAATCTCCTTAAGATCATTTTCAGAGGTGGCAAGTTCCAGAGCGGTACTGATGGATTCTAAATGTTCCATCTCATGTTTGGTCTCCACCGTAATCTCAGAGAGTGCTTCATAAGTACGCTTCAATTTGTTGTATTTTTCAAAATAGCGGTTGGCATTTTCCATGGGAGAAAGTGTATTGTCAATCGGTATGGTTATTTCGTTATTATCATAGTAATTAGTGCATTTAAGCTCCTTATCATCGGGCGCAAGGTGGTAACCATAGGTGGTAATCAGTTCTCCATAGATTCTGTATTTATCACGCTTATCGGTGTCACTAAGCTGTTTCAGCTGCAGATTATATTTTTTGACGGACTTTGAGAGAGCTGAGTTTACAATCTGTCTTAAATCTGCAGAGCGCTGGCGCATTCTTGAAAGGGCATTTTTTTCTGAATAATACTTTTCAAGCACCGTGCTTATGCTGTCGAATTTCCGGCATTCATAATCAGAATAAATGGTAAGCGGTACAGCACTGTAATCAACAGGTTCATCGTCAGAGTAGTAAATGGAAGGTGAATAATCATTCTCCTTAATTTTCTCCATACATTGGCCGAAAATGTTGTACAGATGGTACATTTCGTCTTCTGTCAGTTCGCGGGGAGGCAAATCGGAATCGAGATTCGCAGTATGAAGAATATTCTCGCTTACCACAGGACTGATTCCCGTAAAGGAAGTATAAATTGCTTTGGAAAGAGGACACGGTCTGGCATTTAAACAGCGGATGAAGGTGTCGGCGTCAATTGCCAAAGGGTCATACTTATCAGTCGTATTCGGGATAAAATAGTCGCGTCCCGGCAGTACTTCCCTGACAGAGCTGGTCTGTGCGTTGA
The DNA here is from genome assembly GCA_902767015.1 of uncultured Lachnospiraceae bacterium. Lineage (GTDB taxonomy): Bacteria > Bacillota > Clostridia > Lachnospirales > Lachnospiraceae > Bovifimicola. Next base: position 34,437 of record CACXFV010000116.1, read on the forward strand.
TATGCTTAATACTGTCAATGATTTTATTATTATCATCACAAAAAATAATGTTACTATGCTTTCCCATTAGTTCTACGATAAGTACTTTTTTACATAAATCGCCCATTTCATTCAAGTGTTCTATTTCAATATTGATAATCCGTTCAAGTCCGGGCTGCCGGATTCCCGTGATTCTTCCGTTGTTAAGGTGCTTCCTTAAAAGCATGCAGAAGCTGGGAGCGGTAAGAGGTGACGATTTATTGGTGTCTGTCAGATAGATGAGAGGGAGGGATGCATTGGCAGAAATCATCAGTCTGTACTGCGCTTTGCCGGTCTTGACTGTTATGAAAAGCTCGTCCCCTTCCGGCTGTGCGATTTTGAACAGTCTGCCATTTAATAATTTATCCTTCAGCTCATGCGCGATGCATGAGACGGTAATTCCATCAAAAGCCATTGTCGAATCCTTTCAGTGTATCATGATAATCTGTCTATGGCTGAATACTAACATAATATTGAATTGTTTTCAAGAGAAAAATCATACCCTCTTGAAAAAAGCATTTTTTTCTATTATAATAGAAGCTGTATGTTTAGGAATCGTTAATATTTCTCGTGATGAAAATACAGGTTGATATACAAGCCGGATTAATGCCGATAGGAGAATGGTTATGATTAATAGTATGACAGGCTTTGGGAGAAGTGAGATATCAGAGAGTGATAAGAAAGTGACGGTTGAGATAAAGTCCGTTAATCACAGATATCTTGACGTCAATATAAAGCTGCCTAAGAAGCTTAACTTTTATGAAGCGATGCTTAGAAATTTACTGAAAAAATACATAGAGCGTGGCAAGGTTGATATCTATATTACATATGAGGACCTGTCACAGGATGGCACACAGCTTCATTATAACGGTGTTCTCGCAAAAGAGTATCTGGATTATATTTATCAGATGGGAAGAGAATTAAAACTGGAGAATGATGTGACAACCACCTCCTTAATCAGATGCCCTGAGATATTTACTATGCAGGAGAACAGTGTGGATGAGGAGACACTGGAAAAATTGCTGACGAAGACATTTGAGGAGGCTGCACGTAATTTTGTCGGTACCAGAGAGCGGGAGGGGGAGAATTTAAAGAACGATTTACTGATAAAACTTGACAGTATGATGAAGTATGTGGAAATCATTGAGGAAAGGTCGCCACAGATTATAGAGGAATACAAAACCAGGATTAATGAAAAAATAAAAGAGCTTCTTGACAGTGCACAGATTGACGAGAGCAGGATTGTCATGGAAGTAACGCTGTTTGCCGATAAAGTGTGTGTCGATGAGGAAATTGTCAGACTGAAAAGTCATGTATCCGGAATGAAGGACACATTGCAAAAAGGAGGCGCCGTAGGAAGAAAGCTTGATTTTGTCACACAGGAGATGAACAGGGAAGCCAACACGATATTGTCAAAATCGACAGATTTGCAGATAACAGATGTGGGGATAGAGTTAAAGACTTTAATTGAGAAGATAAGGGAGCAGATTCAAAACATTGAATAGTTTTTTAAAATTATGTTGACGAATCGATAAAAAGTTTATAGAATTACTAAGGTTAAGTGTGAATAAACTTTCAAATAGAATGTGATAGCAGCTTTCACAAAGCGGAGAAGTATTTTGCCGGTGGTGTCAGCTGAACGGTTACGATGAAATATAAGGACAGGGAGATGTTATGCAGAGATTAATCAATGCAGGATATGGCAACTGTGTGAATGCCGATAAAGTGGTGTCAATAGTTTCTGTTGATTCAGCCCCGATTAAGAGAATTATTCAGAATGCGAAAGATGCGGGAATGGCGATTGATGTCACGCAGGGTAGAAAGACAAAGTCTGCTATTATAATGGATGACGGCTATGTAGTGTTGTCTGCGCTTGTGGCAGAAACCTTTGTCACAAGATTTAACAGCCAGCAATAGAGAAAAGCATCAGGAAGGAATGATAGACTATGATGGATAAAGGAGTTTTGACAATAATTTCCGGTTTTTCGGGTGTGGGAAAGGGAACACTTGTGGCGAAGCTTATGGAAAAATATGATAATTATGCGCTGTCAGTTTCTGCTACCACGCGAGGCATGAGAGAGGGCGAGGAGCACGGAAAAAGCTATTTTTTTATGAATGTTTTTGAATTTGAGGATAAGATACAGAAAAATCAGTTTTTAGAATATGCAAAATATGTCAACAATTATTATGGAACACCAAAGCAGTATGTGGAGGATATGTTAGAGAGGGGAAAGGATGTATTATTAGAGATTGAGATACAGGGAGCCAGACAGGTAAAGAAGATGATGCCTGAGGCCGTTTCTATTTTTGTCATGCCGCCGGATGCACAGACATTGAGGGAGAGACTGACTGAAAGAAACACGGAAGCAGAGGAAGTAATCAATGAGAGATTGAGGCGTGCCACTGTGGAGGCGGAAGGAATAGAAGAATACGACTATGTGCTTGTGAATGACAGTCTGCAGGAGAGTATGGAGAAACTTCACTCTATCATACAGTCAAGTCATCACCAGTCTTATAGAAATATTGATTTTATAAAAAAGATTAGAGAAGATGTAAAAATCTTCACGGAAGGAGAATAAGAATATGTTACACCCATCTTACACAGATTTAATGGAAGTTGTTAATAGTGATGTGGAGCCGGGAGAGCAGCCTGTGGTACAGAGCCGCTATTCCATTGTGATGGCTACATCAAGGAGAGCGAGACAGATTGTGGCGGGAGAAGAGCCACTGGTGGATGGTAACGGAAAGAAGCCGTTATCTGTTGCCGTTGATGAACTTTACAAGTCTAAGATAAGAATACTCAGTGAAGAAGAAGCAGAAGAAGAGATGGCGAAGGAGGAAGCTGCGAAAGAGGAGGATTCGTCAGACCGGAACGATACAGAAGAGCAGGCTGACACGGAAGAACAGACCGATACAGAGGAAGAAAATGATGCAGAGGAACAGACATCGGTTTATGAACAGGTAGAAGACGAAAAAGAAGCAGAATAAGTGCTGCGTCTGTAAAACGGCAGCGACAGATCAGAATTGTTTCACTTGGAGGAACAGATTGTGAAAATACTATTTATCTCTCTGGGATGTGATAAGAATCTTGTAGATTCAGAGGAGATGCTGGGAATACTGCGAAAGGAAACTTTTGAGTTTACGGATGAAGAGGCGGAGGCGGATGTCATTATAGTTAACACCTGCTGTTTTGTAGGGGATGCAAAAGAGGAAAGCATTGAGACAATATTGCAGATGGCAGAATACAGAAAAAGCGGCAGTTGTAAAGCATTGATTGTGGCAGGGTGTCTTGCTCAGAGATACAAGAAGGAGATTATAAAAGAGATACCTGAGGTGGACGCAGTGCTGGGAACAAGTTCTTATGATAAGATTGCAGAGGCACTTAAGGTTTGCCTTAGGGGGTCAAAGTATGAAGCTTACGCCAAACTTGACAGAATGATAGTAGAAAAGGCAGACAGGGTAATCACAACCGGAGGTTACTTTGCTTATCTGAAGATAGCCGAGGGCTGTGATAAATGCTGTACGTACTGTATTATACCAAAGGTAAGGGGGCATTATCGAAGTGTCCCGATGGAGGAGGTTCTTCGAAGTGCAGGACGTCTGGCAGAAAAGGGCGTGAAAGAGCTGATTCTGGTGGCACAGGAAATCACGGTTTATGGTATGGATTTGTCTGGCAGAAAGATGCTGCCCGAACTGTTAAGAGAGTTATGTAAGATACCCGGTATTGTATGGATTAGACTTCTGTACTGTTATCCGGAGGAAATCACGGATGAATTGATAGAGGTCATAAAAACAGAGAAAAAGATATGCCATTATATTGATATGCCGATACAGCATGCCAACGACAGAATCTTAAAGCTGATGGGAAGAAGAACCGGTAAGAAAGAAATCAAGGCAGTCATTGCAAAGCTACGGGGTGAGATACCGGATATTGTCATAAGAACTACGCTGATATCCGGCTTCCCTACGGAGACAGAACAAGAGCATGAAGAGCTTATGGATTTTATTGATGAGATGGGCTTTGACAGACTTGGCGTATTCCCTTATTCACCGGAGGAGGACACACCGGCAGAGAGAATGGAGGGTCAGATTGACGAGGAAACGAAGGAAAGAAGGCGAAGCGAGCTGATGGAATTGCAGCAGGAGATAGCCTTTGACAATGGTTGCGATTTCGTCGGAAAACAGCTTCTTGTGCTGATTGAGGGAAAACTGGTGGATGAAAATGTATATGTCGGAAGGACGTATATGGATGCACCGAATGTTGACGGCAATATTTTTGTTGTCACGGAGGATGAGCTGATGACCGGAGATTTTGTCTTTGTAACGGTTACCGAATCAAAGGAATATGATCTGATTGGAGAAATAGTGAAATGAATTTACCAAATAAACTGACGCTTTTGAGAGCGTTTTTAATTCCATTTTTTGTATTATTCATGTTAGCAGAGATTACGGGAGATTATGATAAATATATTGCTGTATCCATATTTATCATCGCGAGTCTGACGGATATGCTGGACGGAAAGATTGCCAGAAAATACAATCTGATAACTAATTTCGGCAAGTTTATGGATCCGTTGGCTGATAAATTGCTTGTCTGCTCGGCATTGATCTGTCTGATTGGTGATAAGCTGAAAGCATGGATTGTGATTATCATTATCAGCAGAGAATTTATTATCAGTGGTTTCAGACTGATTGCTTCGGATAATGGTGTGGTAATTGCAGCAAGCTGGTGGGGAAAGTATAAGACAGTTTCACAGATGATCATGATTATCCTGTTGATCATTGACCTGCAGTACACATGGTATCAAACGTTGGAATATGTATTTATTTATGTGGCGCTGGCATTGACGGTGATATCATTGATTGATTATCTGGTAAGGAACAGGAGTGTTCTGGTGGAAGGTGGAACGAAGAAAAATTAGTGTGGCGGCTTGACAGAAGGTTGCCTGTGAATAAGCGGTCCGGCGGACTGCCGGCCGCAAAATGATACGAGATTAAAGAAAGGAAATAATGCGTTACGCAAAGGTATGGAACAATGACTTCTTACAAGAAAATGACAAAGGAAGAATTAACAGAACTGAGTAAACAGCTTAACAAAGAGTACAGTGAGGCAAAGGCAAAAGGATTGACGCTGGATATGTCGAGAGGCAAACCTGCTGCGATCCAGTTGGATTTATCGGACAGACTTTTGGATGTGATGACAGGTACCTCTGATTTCAAGACAGAGAATGGAATGGATGTAAGAAATTATGGGGCACTTGACGGAATACCGGAGGCAAAAAAGCTGTTAGCAGATTTGATGCAGGTGGATGCAGCCAATGTCTTTGTTGGGGGTAATTCAAGTCTGAATCTCATGTACATACTTGTGTCAAATGCGATGTCATTAGGAATTCTTGGCAACACACCGTGGGGAAAGCTTGAAAAGGTAAAGTTTTTATGTCCGGCACCGGGATATGACAGACATTTTGCCATCACAGAGTTATTTGGTATTGAGATGATTACGATACCAATGAGCGAGGAAGGACCAGATATGGACATGGTAGAACAATATGTCAACCATGACGAGACGATAAAAGGAATCTGGTGTGTTCCTAAATATTCTAATCCACAGGGATATACCTATTCTGATGGGACAGTAAAAAGATTTGCGGCGTTGAAGCCGGCTGCGAAGGATTTCAGAATTTTCTGGGATAATGCATATGCGATTCATGATTTATATGACAAGGGAGATAATCTCCTTGAGATATTTGCAGAGTGTAAAAAGAATGGCAACGAAAACCTTGTCTATGAATTTTGTTCTACTTCTAAGATTACATTTGCAGGTGCCGGTATTGCTGGTATGGCAGCATCAGAAGAGAATATGGCTGAGATTAAGAAGATTATGGGTATCCAGACTATTGGATATGATAAAATTAACCAGCTGGCGCATGTGAGATATTTTAAAGATGCTGCAGGTGTCTGTGAATATATGAAGAAGCATGCGGATATGTTGAGACCTAAGTTTGAAGCTGTGTTGAATACTTTTGAGCGTGAGCTTTCAGGATTGGAGATTGGTGAGTGGACGAAACCAAATGGAGGTTACTTTATCTCCTTTGAGTCGTTAGAGGGTTGTGCAAAGGCAATTGTTGCAAAATGTAAGGAAGCAGGTGTAACATTGACAGGAGCAGGTGCCACCTATCCGTACAAAAATGATCCGAAAGACAGTAACATCAGGATTGCACCATCGTTCCCTACAGAGGAGGAAATGAAGCTTGCCGCAGAATTGTTTGTGCTTTGCGTGAAATTGGTAAGTGTGGAGAAGCTTTTGGAAAATTGTTAGAAAGCCGACAGGAATACATAACCGGTGGAAAGGATTATACATAATGAAGATAGGATTTATTGGAATGGGAAACATGGGGTATGCCATGTTAAAAGGAGTATTAAATGTTGTTAAGAATACTGAGGTGGTTTTTTCTGATGTGAGCAAAGAAAGATGTGTGAAGGTCAGTGAAGAGACAGGTGTTCTCTCTGTAGATTCAAACGCAGAGTGTGCCAATAACGCCAAGTACCTGATTTTGGCTGTGAAGCCGCAGTATTATCCGGCAGTACTTAAGAATATTGAGAATGTGGTGAGACCGGATCATGTTATCATTTCAATAGCACCGGGTATCACGATAGATTATCTCAAGAACATATTAGGCATAGATAAGAGAATTGTGCGCGCCATGCCGAATACACCGGCACTGATTGGCTGTGGAATGACCGGCATCTGCTATGAGGAACAGGAATTTGATTTTAATGAGCTGGAAATGATACGTAATATTTTCAGTTCTTTTGGAAGATACAAGCGTGTCGAGGAGAGACTGATGAGTGCGGTGACATGTGTCAGCGGAAGTTCTCCGGCATATGTATATATGTTTATTGAAGCACTTGCGGACAGTGCCGTGAAATATGGAATACCGAGAGATATGGCATATGAGATGGCAGCACAGACGGTGATGGGAGCAGCGAAGATGGTGTTAGAGACAAAGGAGCATCCGGCAAGATTAAAGGATAATGTGTGTTCTCCGGCAGGAACTACCATTGCGGGGGTGTCGGCACTGGAAGAATATGGTTTTAGAAATGCGGTCATAAAGGCGTCAGATGAATGCTATCAAAAAGCAGAAGGATTAAAATAAAATACGATAGAAAGGAAAATATACTCTATTGCAGAATCATCTGTAAGGATGTTATATGAGTGTGAGCATGGAAAAATTTGAGAGACTTGATAGGAAGCTTATGTATGAAGGTACGATTATAAGCATGTACAGAGACAGGGTTAAGGCATCAAATGGTAACATTTCTGATTATGATTTCGTTGGACATAAGGGAGCATGTGCCGTCATCCCGATTACTGATGAGGGGAAAATTGTCTTAGTAAAACAGTGGCGTAATGCACTTGACAGATTTACCTATGAGATACCTGCAGGAGGACTGAACGGGAAGGACGAGCCGATGATGGTAGGGGCAGCACGGGAGCTGGAAGAGGAAACAGGCTACAAATCAGAAAAGCTTGAGTTCCTGTTATCCCTTAGAACTACAGTGGCATTCTGTAATGAGAGAATCGATGTTTTTGTGGCAAGGGAGCTCAAGAAAACGGAGCAGAAGCTTGACGAAGATGAAGATATAGAAGTGTACGAATTTGAACTTTCAAAGCTGCTTGACATGATTAAAGAGGGAACACTTCAGGATTCTAAGACGGTATCGGCGATTCTCGCCTATCAGTCGTTTTATCGGTAAATTGCCTGTTATGATTGCAACCGGGTATTCGGTTTAGTGAGGGTTCCAGTATGCGTAGATTCAGCATTTTTGCAGGAATTAGCGATTTGTCTGAGTGATAAATTGATAAATGATAAAAGAACAGGTAGTCATATACTGCCTGAGATGGACATATATTTCTATAGGGGGCACCGACGTGAATCCACCGGTAACCAATGGCATGTCGGTACTGCCACGCAGTAAAGCGATAGGGAGGAAATAAGAGATGGAGGTCTATACTTCAGAGGCAGTTTATGTACGACCGGACAAAAAAAGAGTGGGGATGCTTTTGTTTTTTTTGTGTGGTGTTGTGAGCGGAACATTGATTTTTAACAGTCTGGGATTTAATGAGCAGACAAGACTGATGATTTATTCAGATTATATTGCTCGGAGAATTAAGTTAGATAATATCAATAAATTATCATTATTTCGGTATATCATTGCCTATCGCTTTAAGGAATTTGTCATACTGATTATTCTTGGCATGACGAGGTACAGGTATGTATTTCACATGGGGTATGTATTCTATCAGGGTGTGAAAAATGCAGCACTGTTATGTCTCGTCACGGTCATTAAGGGGAAAATGGCAATATTATATTTTTTCTCCTTAGTATTTCCACAGATGATTGTGTACATATTTCTGATTTGTTATATTATAAAGATATTTGATTTTGAAAATTTATACAGAAGAATAGAGAAGGTAAAAAGCATTGCATTGATTATTGTATTATTCTTTGTGATGTGTCTGCTTGAGGCATTTGTGAATCCGTTATTGTTGTGATGGCGGAAATGAACAGATGAACCGGGCTGTTGTTGAAAGGGTGGAAGAAGGTTATGGAAGAAACGATTAATCAGTATATTGCTTTTATGCGCGATATTAAGAATGTTTCTGAGAATACCGCAATTTCGTATAAACGTGATTTGATGAAAATGTGTAAGTATTTTGCAGAGCATGGAATCGACTCAGAGGATAAGGTGACTGCCACCAATATGAATACCTATATTTTGTGGCTCGAAAAATCGGGTTGTGCTACGGCAACGATTTCGAGGTATATTGCTGCCATGAAGTCTTATTTTCATTATTTGCAGCAAATGGGACGGATTACAGAGGATCCGACGATACTGATTAAGAGTCCTGTTCCTGACAAAAAAAGTCCGAAGGTACTGAATATCGGACAAGTGGACAGGCTGTTGAGCCAGCCGTCGGATACAAGCAGCAAGGGTATCAGGGATAAGGCAATGTTAGAGCTCTTGTATGCAACCGGCATAAGAGTGACAGAGCTGATTAGTATTAAGCTTGAGGATATCAATCTTGAACTGGGTTATCTCATTGTTGGCAGTGACAAGACAAAAGAGAGAGTGATTCCTTTTGGCGATTCGGCGAGACGGGCGGTATATCGCTATATGTCAGAATCAAGAGATAAACTGTTAAAGGAAAAGAGCAGCGATTTATTGTTTATTAACTGTTCGGGAAAATCCATGAGTCGTCAGGGCTTCTGGAAGATTATTAAGGGTTACGGCGAGCAGGCCGGCATCAGTGAAGAAATTACACCACATACCTTAAGACATTCTTTTGCCATACATATGGTGGAAAATGGGGCGAATCTGGAAGCTGTTCGTGAAATGATGGGACATTCTGTTTTGGCTACGACGCAGATGTATGTCAATATGAAGCAGGCAAGTCTGAGTACGGAATATAAAAAAGCGCATCCCAGACAATAAAAAAAGTGTGTTTTAGTAGAACACACTTTTTTATTGTCGTGGGTATTGAAAACAATAATATCAAAGATGTTATGATAAGAGCTCTGCAATATCCAATATTAACTTTTCGGATTGTTCCCAGCCAAGGCATGGATCTGTGATAGATTTTCCGTATACATGCTCTCCCACCTTCTGTGCGCCGGGTTCTATGTAGCTTTCAATCATCAATCCTTTGACAAACTGATTAATATCACCGGAATGTCTCTTGCTGTGAAGCACCTCTTTTGAAATTCGGATTTGCTCAATGTACTGCTTTGCAGAATTAGAGTGGTTGCAATCCACGATGACTGCAGGATTCTTGAGTTCTAACTCGCCATACATATCAAAAAGTCTTATCAGGTCTTCGTAGTGATAATTCGGAATACACTGACCATGCTTGTTCACAGCGCCTCTTAGAATCGTGTGTGTCAGTTCATTGCCATCTGTCTTTACCTCATAGCCTCTATAGATAAAGGTATGACCGGACTGTGCTGCAATGACAGAATTGAGCATTACAGAGAAATCGCCGCTTGTAGGATTCTTCATGCCGGCAGGGATATCCATTCCGCTTACAGTTAATCTGTGCTGCTGATCTTCAACAGAACGCGCCCCTATCGCTACATAGGATAAAATATCAGAAAAATAGCGGTAATTTTCAGGGTAAAGCATCTCATCGGCAGCGGTCAGTCCGGTTTCGTTGAGAACTCTGATATGCATCTTACGAATGGCGGTCAGTCCGGCTGCTAAATCCGGTTTCTTTTCAGGATCAGGCTGATGAAGCATTCCTTTATACCCCATACCGGTTGTTCTCGGTTTGTTCGTATAAATTCTTGGTATTATGATAATTTTATCACTTACTTTCTCCTGCACCTTTGACAGGCGTGTCACATAATCTGTCACAGCATCTTCGTTGTCAGCGGAGCAGGGACCTATTACTAATAAAAACTTATCAGATTCACCTGTAAAGACTTTTTTAATCATGTCATCTCTGTCTGCTTTTAATTTTACAAGGTTTTCTGGTAAAGGAAATTCTTCTTTGATTTCAGCAGGAGTTGGCATTTTTCTTAGAAATTCAAAACTCATGTATGTGTCCTCCGTAAAAATTGATATGAAAGGAAACGAATTGATTCATTTCCTTTTGCCATGATTGCGAGTCGCCGAAAGCACCATTCTATCGCAACCGTGTGCACACGCAAATTATAATATAATATCTGAAAAAAAACAACTTAAAAATCTATAAACACTTGTTGCATGAGCTTCTAAAATGGTATAATAATTAAAAAAGGGAAAGGAGGTTTTGATATGAGTGACAAGAAAAAAATAGAAAGGGTAATATGGATCGTGTTAGACAGTGTAGGAATGGGGGAGGCACCGGATGCGGCCGATTTCGATGATGTCGGAACAAATACCATCGGGCATGTCGCGCAAAAGCATGGAGGACTTCATCTTCCTAATATGGTAAAGCTCGGCATAGGTAATATTGACGGAATGCGTTATCTGGACAGATGTGACAATCCGACAGGCTGCTATGGAAAAATGAGAGAGAAATCTAATGGAAAGGATACCACGATAGGACATTGGGAGATGACGGGAATCTATTCGCCTAAAAGATTTCCTACTTATCCTGACGGATTTCCGGCTGAAATCATTGATGAACTGATTGTCACAGCAAAGCTTCCGGGGATTCTCGGCAACAAGGTGGCATCAGGAACAGAGATTATCAAAGAGCTTGGCGATGAGCATATGGCAACGAAAAAGCCTATTGTGTATACCTCAGCAGACAGTGTTTTCCAGATTGCCTGTCATGAAGAAATATATCCGCCGCAAAAGTTATATGAACTGTGCCAAACGGCAAGACAGATACTCTGCGGTGAAAATGAAGTGGCAAGAGTGATTGCAAGACCATTTATTGGTAATAATGCTAAAGAGGGATTTACAAGAACTGCTAACAGACGTGATTTTTCCAAGAAACCCAGCGAGGATAACCTTTTGGGAAGGATGAAAAAATCAGGACAAAATGTGGCAGGTGTCGGTAAGATAGAAGATATTTTTGCGGGAGTGGGTATCACACATTCCGTCCACACAAAAGATAATATGGATGGAATGGATAAAACCCTTGAATATATGGATACAATAGAAAAGGGGCTGATTTTCACCAATCTGGTGGAATTTGACTCGAAGTGGGGACATCGGAATGATTATGAGGGATATGCCAATGGTCTTGAGGCGTTTGATAAAAGGCTGATAGAGGTACTTGATAAAATGAGGGAGACGGATCTGTTGATGATTGATGCCGACCATGGTTGTGATCCGACGACGAAGGGAACAGATCACACAAGGGAATTTGTTCCACTTTTAGTCTATGGCAAAGGAATCAGGCAGAACATCAATCTTGGTACAAGGCAGAGCTTTGCCGATGCCGGAGAGACGGTGGCGCAAATATTTGGCGTAGGACCGCTTCCTCTGGGAACAGGTTTTTTGGCGGAAATTATGTAATATAGAAATGAGGATTAGTATGAGAATATACGATATTATTGCAAAGAAACGAGACGGATTTGAACTCTCGAAGGAAGAAATAGAATATTTTGTCAATGGATTTACTGACGGTGAGATACCCGATTATCAGATATCGTCACTTTTGATGGCAATCTATTTTTCGGGAATGAATGACACGGAGACATTGAATCTCACGATGGCAATGGCAAATAGTGGTGATATTCTTGATTTGTCTGCTATATCAGGTGTTAAAGTTGATAAGCACAGTACGGGCGGAGTGGGCGACAAGACTTCCCTTGTTATTGCGCCCATGGTGGCAGCCCTTGGTGTGCCGGTGGCTAAGATGTCAGGCAGGGGACTGGGGCACACAGGGGGTACCATTGATAAGCTGGAGAGTATACCGGGATTTTCAACGATTCTCTCCAAGGAGCAGTTTATAGAGAATGTCAACACTATCAGGCTGGCGTTGGTAGGACAGACGGCGAATCTGGCACCGGCAGATAAAAAATTATATGCACTCAGGGACGTGACAGCGACAGTGGACAATATGTCTCTCATTGCCAGCAGTATTATGAGTAAAAAACTGGCTTCTGGTGCGGATGCCATAGTGCTGGATGTAAAGACAGGAAGCGGCGCTTTTATGAGAAATGAGGATGATGCCCTGCTGTTGGCAAGAGAGATGGTCAATATCGGGAATGGCGCCGGCAGAAATACCATTGCAGTTGTTACTAACATGGAGGAGCCCCTTGGCAATGCGGTGGGAAATGCTCTTGAGGTAAAGGAGGTTATTGACACACTGAAGGGAAACGGCCCGAAGGACTTGCTCTCTGTATCACTGGTACTTGGCAGCTATATGTTATTATTGGCAGGAAGAACAGATAGTGTGGAATCGGCCATGGATATGTTGTTAAAGACGATTGAGGATGGCAGTGCCCTGCGAAAATTCAGAGAGTTTATAGAAGCGCAGGGAGGAAAGGGAGAAGTTATTGATAATACGGAGCTTCTCCCAAAGGCGAAGATTGTGATGAAGGTTACCGCTGTACAGAATGGATTTGTGAAGGCAATAGACGCCAGACAGGTAGGAAGGGCATCTCTTGCGCTGGGAGGCGGCAGAGAGACGAAAGAGAGTGTTATTGATCCGGCGGTTGGAATTGTTTTGCATAAAAAGGTGGGAGACAGCATTTTGAAGGAAGAAGTGCTTGCCACCATCTATGCCAATGATACGGAACAGTTAAAGCAGGCAGACGAGCTATTGCAGCAGGCGTTCGAATTGTCGGAAAAGCCTGTCGAGCAACAGCAGTTAATCAAGTGGGTGGTTTCTAAAAGCGGGGTTGAGAAGGTGTAGCGCAACCGGTCCGAACGTGACCTGAATAGTTACTATTTTGCGAAGAAAATTTTGTACAGGTTATGGACTTTGAATATAAAATGTGCTAAACTGTCCTAAGCTTTGAAAGTCGTTTAATGAGGTAAAGTGTGAAAAATACTTCTAAGGCGTCAAATGACGCCGCCTAAGAAGTATTAGATTTTCAAACAGAAGAATGTCTCTGAGAGCCATTCTTCATTTACTGTTTGTGCCGCCTGCGGCGGCATGTTTGGAAGTTTGAAAGTTTTACTTTCAAACTTTTTATTGGCGACAGTATCGAAACAAAGCTTTGCTTTGTTAGCATGGCTTGCGATATGCAGGAGGTGAAAAAATGAAAAAGTTAAAAGAATTGTGGACAAATAAAATATATAGAAGAAACATATTTCAATTTCTTCTTCTTCCTATCTTGATAGAGCTTGCGATTGAGATGCTTAACAGAGTTTCGATAATAGAGGGCATAAAATTTATGTTCCTGCATCCGGTTCCGTTCTTCTGTAACATGATGTTTATACAGGTTTCGCTCTGCGTGGGTTTGCTGGTGAAAAAGAGAGTATTCTATATTTCGTTTGTCTCCAGCATCTGGATGATTTTTGGAATAACGAATGGTGTTTTGTTAAATGTGAGGGTTACGCCGTTCAATGCCACAGATTTAAGACTTATCGATACGGCAAGAACCATTCTTGACCAGTATTTTACGCCTTTTCTGATTACCCTGACGGCTGTCGCCATATGTGCTGTTGTCGTGATTCTGATTATTCTGTTTATAAAGGCGCCGAAGATAGAGTATAAGATTAATTATTGGAAGAATTTGATTCTTGTGGGAATCTCGGCATTAGTCTGTGTGGTCAGTCTGAATGTGGCGATGGAGACAGGTTTTCTTGCCAGTAAGTTTACCAATCTTACGATAGCCTATAGAAGCTATGGATTCGTTTATTGCTTTGGTTCAGGTTTATTTAACAGTGGTGTGAGAAAGCCGGAGGATTATTCAGAGGACAGAATTGACGAGATATTAGAGAAAATTAAGCAGGAGAAGGGTGAATTTCCGACACATTCAGCCGAGAAGGATCATGTCAGTAAGACACCTAATATTATTTTTCTGCAGTTGGAGTCCTTTTTTGACATCAATAAGGCAGAAAAGATACAGTTTTCGGAAGATCCGATACCTAATTTTAACAGGTTGAAAAAGGAGTATACCTCGGGATTTCTCAATGTATTTAATGTGGGCTATGGAACCTGTAATACAGAGTTTGAGATTATGACCAGTATGAATCTGGAGGATTTCGGACCGGGTGAGATACCATATAAGTCAATTTTGACGAGCACCGTGTGTGAAAGTGTAGCATTTGATCTGAAAGAGTATGGGTATTCCACCCATGTCATCCATAATAATGATGCTACTTTTTATTCGAGAAAATCGGTATTCCCGAATATCGGTATGGATACTTTTACTTCTGTCGAATATATGAATATAGAGGAATTTACCTATGAGGGATGGGCAAAGGACAAGTACCTTACGAATGAGATTATCAAGACATTAAAGAGTACCAAAGAGCAGGATTATATTTATACCATTTCCGTGCAGGGACATGGAAGCTACCCCACAAATGCAGTTCTTGAAGATCCTGTTATTAAAGTAGTGGGTGGTATAGAGAATGAGGGACGGAAAAATGCAATTGAATATTATGCAAATCAGATTCATGAGATGGATGACTTTATTGTGGAGCTGATTGATGCATTGGAGGATTTGGGAGAGGATACCATCCTTGTTATGTATGGTGACCATCTGCCGGGACTTGGCTTTTCAGAGGAGGAGCTTACAAATAAGTCGCTTTATCAGACAGAGTATATTATATGGAATAATATCGGACTTGCCAAAGAGGATGAAGACATAAGGACATACCGGTTATCGCCAAAGGTGCTTAAGTCCTTGGGAATGACAGCGGGTGTCATTAACAAATATCATCAGGAATACGGAGAGAATGAAGAATACTTAAGTGGTCTTCAGAATCTTGAGTATGATATTCTTTATGGTGATCAGATTGCCTACGGCGGTGTCAGTCCGTATGTTGCGACAGACATGAAAATGGGAGTGGAAGAGATTACGATATCCAGAATTAGTCCGGTGAAGATTGACGGAGAGAATTATGTGGAGATTATCGGTGAGAATTTTACAAAGTCAAGCAAAGTGATGGTAAATGGAGACGATTATGACACATCCTTTGTTGATTCCGGAACTTTGCGGATTAAATATGACAAGTTAAAATCCCTTGATTCCTTTGTGGTAAATCAGGTCGATAAGGATAACGGTTACGTCATCAGCTCTACAAAAGAGTGCCTGTATTACTCATAAAGAAGTTTTCATAATCTCTTGCAAGCCTCATATAATTAATAATAATATTAATTTGTGAGGCTTTTCTATGTGCAGAAGAAATTTTTTAAAAAAAATAAAAGTAATCATGCTGATGGTTGTCGTGGCAGTAGTAAGCTGTGGCAATGGGGGAACATGGGGACAAAGAAACTGTTTTGCCTCTTCTTATAATGTTGATGAAAACAGAGAGATACTGACGGTAAATGCTAATAATACAGGGGAGCTGCCTATTACCGCGAAGAGTGCTATATTAATGGAGGCGTCTACCGGAAAAGTTCTGTATGAAAAAGAGGCAGATCAGATTGTATCGCCGGCAAGTATTACAAAGATTATGACACTGATTCTGATTTTTGATGCAATTGAGGCGGGGAAAATCGATTATGATGATATTGTCACCACAAGTGAGCATGCTAAGTCCATGGGCGGTTCACAGGTATTTTTAGAGACAGGGGAGCAGCAGACGGTAGAAACTTTGATTAAGTGCATTGTCATTGCATCGGGAAATGATGCCAGTGTGTGCATGGCAGAGTACATAGCAGGCAGTGAGGAAGCTTTTGTGGCGATGATGAACCGGCGGGCACAGGAATTGCATATGACAAACACTGTCTTTCAGGACTGTTGTGGTCTCAATGATACGATGGAGCATCATACATCAGCCCGTGATGTAGCCATTATGAGCAGAGAGTTGATTACGAAATATCCGCAGATACATCAATATTCCACGATATGGATGGAAAATATTATACACGTGACAGATAAAGGGAGCAAGGAATTTACTCTTGCAAATACCAACAAGCTGTTAAAGCAGTATGAATGGACCACCGGTCTTAAGACGGGAAGCACCTCCCTTGCAAAGTATTGTCTGAGCGCTACGGCATGTAAGGATGATATCAATCTGATTGCCGTTATTATGGGAGCACCGGACTATAAGGCAAGGTTTTCCGAGGCACTTACCCTGCTGAATTACGGATATTCTGTCATAGACATTTATCATGACAGCAATGAAGAGTTGGCAAGTCAGGTAAAGATTAAGAACGGAGTAAAGGACAGTATTGGCATTACTGTGGAAGGAGAATTTTCTTATGTCTGTGATAAAAACGAGGATAGTGCCGAAATTCATAAGACAGTGGATTTAAAAAACAAGTTAGTGGCACCGGTAAAAAAAGGAGAAACAATAGGAACAATTACATATTATATAGGGGATAAAACCATTGGCAGCATCGATATTATTGCCACTGATGAAGTGAAAAAAACAGGTTATGTAGACTATTTGAAAAAAATATGGTATAAATATATGGTATAAATATATGGTATAGTTTTTGGATGCTTTTTTCCTTCGCAGACTACAGAAACTGTGAAGCATATATTTGTTACGTTATACAAGAGGTATTATCATGGAATTGGAATTTAAACTGCAGGTGTTTGAGGGACCATTGGATTTACTGTTACATCTGATTGATAAGAATAAGGTTAATATTTATGATATTCCCATTGCACTGATTACGGATCAGTATATGGAATATGTCAGACAGATGGATCGACAGGATTTGAATATTGTCAGTGAATTTCTGGTAATGGCAGCAACGTTGCTTGATATCAAAGCCAAGATGCTGTTGCCGAAGGAGCCGGAACCGGAGGAGGAAGAGGAGGATCCGAGAGCCGAGCTTGTCATGAAGCTGTTGGAATATAAAAAGTACAAATATATGTCTTATGAGCTGAAAGACCGTCAGGTGGACGCTTGCAAATTTATGTATAAAGAGCCGACCATTCCGGAGGAGATAAGAAAATATGAGCCCCCGGTGGATTTGGATAAGCTGCTTGATGGCATTACCTTGAAGCGTCTTAATGACATTTTCAAGGAGGTAATCCGACGGCAGAAGGATAAGATTGATCCCATCAGAAGCAGGTTTGGAAGCATTGAGAAGGAGGAAGTGAGTATTGAAGAGAAGATGAATTATGTATTGGAATACACACAGACTAACAGACATTGCAGTTTTAGAAAACTGATGCTTAAGCAGTGTTCAAAGCTGCAGATTATTGTTACCTTTCTTGCTATTCTTGAACTGATGAAGACCGGAAGGATTAATATAATGCAGAAAGCTATTTTTGATGATATCATTATAGATGCAGTGGGATAAGGCTGCGTAGCAGACGATGGAAGGAAGAATAGACGTGGAGATACAGAAAATAGAGTCGATAATAGAGGCAATACTGTTTACAATGGGTAATTCCGTAGAGGTTGAGAAAATTGCCTATGCGATTGACCATGATGTGGAGACAACAAGGAAGATTATTCACAATATGATGGACAGATATGCTGCAGAGGACAGGGGAATACAGATATGTGAGCTTGAAAATGCCTATCAGATGTGTACGAAAAAGGAGTTGTATGATTATCTGATTAAGGTGGCTTCGCAACCTAAGAAGCAGGTGCTCACAGATGTTCTTTTAGAGACATTGTCCATCATTGCCTATAAGCAGCCGGTGACCAAGACAGAGATTGAAAACATCCGTGGCGTAAAGTGTGACCATGCCGTCAATAAATTAGTAGAGTATGAACTCGTATGTGAAGTGGGAAGATTAGATGCACCGGGAAAGCCGATTGTATTTGGTACGACGGAAGAATTTCTGAGAAGATTCGGCATTACCTCTGTGGAAGATCTGCCGGAGCTGAATGCGGAGAAAGAGGAGGAGTTTAAAGAAGAGGCAGAGGAAGAGGCGCAGCTTAAGCTGAATGTATAAGAGAGACATTGTTGGTATAATATTACAATTATATGTATAAAATTTATAAAAAATAGAGTTTTTTTATGCAAAATGCACAAAAAAAACTCTTTTTTTATTGCTAATAATATTGACAATCATAATTGTGAATGTTATACTAAAAAAGAACAGTGATGCATAAATCCTATAAGTATTTTATATAATATTTCCTGTTTTTTCCTGTTATTAATCATAAAATATGACAGTGAAAATTGTGAATAATTACTATAAGATGTGACAACGGATTAGTATGCGTAGGTTGGCAGATGCGTGTATTTGTGAAAAATGACGAATTGTCATATGTATCTGCCGGTGTGTTATGTAACAGTCTGCGAATGGACTATTATATGAACGAGAAAAGTGCTGTTCGCAGAAAAAAACAGAGTTTAGACTCGGAAAGGAAGAAAAAAATGAAAAAGAGAATTTTAGCAGGTGCCTTAGTTTTAACTATGGCTGCAACAGCTGTTACAGGCTGTGGCAAGAGAAAATCTACTACTGAGACCACAGAATGGGATGTTAATCAGATTGAGTTTAAAACAGGTCAGCAGATTAACACAACGGAAAAGATTCAGTTGCTTGTCTGGGAGTCAGCAGAAGGTCCGGATGAATTTATTGAGAAGGCAGGAGAGTATTTCACAAAGCTGTATCCAAACATTACAATCAAGTACACCAACGTAGAGTCAACAGATGCGAACTCAAAGATTGTTATGGACGGACCTGGAGGACATGGACCTGACCTTTTCGCTACAGCACATAATAACTGTGGTGTTATGGCAGCAGGTACACATATTGAGCCGATTCCGGAGTCAGAGAGAGAGATACTGGAGTCTTCATGTACACCGGCCGCTCTGCAGGGTGCTACACTGAATGCAAAAGATGGTACTTCTACACTTTATGGTTTCCCTGTATCGGTAGAGACATATGCTGTATTCTACAACAAGGCTCTTATTAAAGAGGAAGAAGTTCCTAAGACAATGTCAGAATTGGTAGATTATATCAGCAACTACAAGAATGGTGATGTTTATCCGTTCCTTCTTGATGCAGGTAATGCATACTACAGTGTAATGTTTACTTCATCACCGGAGAACAAGTTATACGGTCCTCAGGGAAGTGATATCACAAATACATACATGAATACAGATACAGCAGTTGCACAGATGGCTGATTTTGTTGCTTTATCAAAGGCAATCGGTATGAAGTCAGGTGATATCGATTTCAAACATAACGATTCGCTGTTTGCAGCTGGTAAGCTGGTAATGGATGTTTCAGGTGCATGGAACATCAAGACTTTCAAGGAAGCAGGTGTTGACTTCGGTATCACAGCTATTCCTTCTATGACAGGTTCATCACAGCCACCTACAAACTTCATGGGTGTTAGATGTATGTATGTATCATCATACTCTAAGCATAAACCGGAAGCAATTGCATTCGCAGAGTTCCTTATGACAAAAGAGATGCAGCAGTTAAGATGTGAGATTACAAGCACAATGCCTGCAAGAGATGACGTTTTGGCTAACATCAATAATGACGAGATTAAGGAATACATGGAAGGCTTAAATAAGCAGATTGCATATTCTTACCCAATGCCAAGCATGAGCCAGGCAAGCTTGTTCTGGTCAGCATTCGGTTCAGCATATTCAAATATCTGGAATGGTGAAGCTACAGATATTCAGGCAGAGCTTAATAAGGCTGATGCTAATGCAACGAAGAAAGATTAAGAATTGATTTGGAATTAATTCGGATAATCAGCTTAAAGGGAAACCTTTAAGCTGATTGCCGATAACATTATCGCAAATAATAATTGCGATATGTGTGAATATGAAATAAATATAAAAAGTAATATTTATAATTGAAGAAAATATTAATTTGAAAGTTAGGTGAGTTTATGAATACATCGCTTAAGATGGATGGTTCTTCTAAAAAACAGGTGTT
Organism: uncultured Lachnospiraceae bacterium; assembly: GCA_902767015.1. GTDB lineage: Bacteria > Bacillota > Clostridia > Lachnospirales > Lachnospiraceae > Bovifimicola. Next base: position 54,890 of record CACXFV010000116.1, read on the forward strand.
ACTTTCAGCCTGCATATTTATGGGACTAAGTCATATTATATATCTTAAGCAGTATATTAAAGGAGCGATATTTGCATTAATTGAAATTATAATGATTGTCAATTCTCCTAGTCTGTTTACAAAGATAAAAGATATGATTGAAATTTCAAGATGGTGGAAAGGCATTAGTCCTGCTTACTTCAGATTGATTGATGGTATCATTGCACTGTGTGTATTGGCTATATTTATTGTGGCATATGTAGTGTCAATTAAGAGTGCGGTATCTTCATACAATGATTTCTGTCTTGAAGGAAGAGTAAAGAGTCAGAAAGAATCAATGCAGGGTGCTGTTGGTAAGGCATTCCCTATATTTGGTCTGACACCGGCTTTTATTCTTATTGTTTTTTTCGTTATCGTTCCTCTGTTATTCTCGGTTGTAACCGGTTTTACGAACTGGGATGAAATGGATGGACACAGTTCTCCGGGTGCACCGGTTAACTGGGTTGGATTTAAGAACTTTGCAGATATGTTCGGTGGAGATTCCAGCTGGACATCCGCTTTTGGACGTGTCGCAGTGTGGACGGTAATATGGGGTGCCATGGCTACGATTACCTGTTATTTCGGTGGTATGGTATTGGCAACACTCTTATATGAAGCAAAATTAAAAGTAACGCCTGTATTCAGAGCAATTTTGATTTTACCATACGCAATTCCTTCAATCCTTACGGTTAAGGTATGGCAGTATATGTTAAATGGTTCTACCGGTGTTATTAACAACGCATTGAAGGACTTACATCTGATTAGTGAGAGTGTTCCTTGGATGACGGATAAGACGATTGTTAAGTTTGTGTGTATCGGTGTTAACATGTGGGTAGGTATTCCTTACTTCATGTTATTGATCACAGGTCAGATGACAGCTATTTCAGCAGATATCTATGAGGCAGCTGAAATTGATGGTGCTAATAAGCTTCAGGTATTTTCAAATATAACCCTTCCGCTTGTTATTTATCAGACAGCACCGCTTATCATTATGTCATTTACACATAATATCAACAACTTTGGTGCTATCTACTTCTTAACAGGTGGTGATCCGAAGGTTACAGATACTACATCTACCAGTGCAGGTGCTACGGACTTGCTTATCACGTGGATTTATAAACTGACAATGGATCAGAAGCGTTACTGTAGAGGTTCCGTTCTGGCGATGCTCGTATTTATCGTTCTTGCACCATTTGCTATATGGAACTTTAAGAATACAAAATCATATAAGGAGGGTGAATTATAATGGGTACTAAAAATAGTAGACTGATTATTAAGATTGTTTCAATTGTTATCCTTACAATTGCTTCATTCCTGACCTTATATCCGGTTTTGTTTGTAATTAGTGCAGCATTTTCACCGTTGCCGACATCGGTAATTTCAAGCCCGATTCCGTTTAGTGATGGTTTTTCAACACGTCAGTTTAATGACTTGTTCTTTGATTCAAACTTTACAAACTGGTTTAGGAATACCTTTATTATTGCGTGTGGTTCCTGTGTATCGACTGTTGCCATTTGTACACTGACTGCATATGTATTTTCAAGATTTAAGTTCATGTTTAAGAAGGGCATGATGATGGCAATGTTAATTCTTCAGATTTTCCCTTCTTTCGTAGGAATGTTTGCTATCTACGTTGTTATCTTGAGAATTGATGCATATGATCAGTTATGGGGCTTAGTTCTGATTTATACAGCAGGTAATGTTCCTTATAACACATGGCTTATCAAGTCATATCTTGATACAATACCGAAGTCTCTTGATGAGGCAGCAAGAATTGACGGTGCTAACCATTTAAAGATTTTCTTAAGAGTTATCATGCCGATGGCGAAACCGATGGTTGTATTCCTTGGAATCACTTCCTTCACAGGTCCATGGATGGATTACATTTATCCAAAGGTAATTCTTGGTAGTGATGAAAAGCAGACCTTGGCGCTTGGTTTGATTAAGTTTATTGATGGTACAGCAAATAAGTTTACATTATTTGCAGCCGGAGCTGTTTTGGTCAGCGTTCCATTCATTATTCTGTTTGTTCTCGGTCAGAGTTCAATGGTTACCGGTCTTGGTGCAGGTGCCGTTAAGGAATAGTTGATTGGAGTAATATTTTTGAAATTATTCTTGACAAATCATTTAAGTGGGTATAGAATTGTGACAGTTGAAAATAGTTAAACCGTTGATGTGGAGATAAAAATAGTTGTGCACTCACAGAGAGCCGCGTTGCTGAGAAGCGGCAGAACGCAGATTATTAAATGGACCACTGAGGGCTTGGTCAAAAGCATGTTGCCTAGTATTCCAAGACGTAGTGCATACGTTAGTTGCAGGGGGTATGATAGTATCCTTATGAGAGCGTACGATTTTCGTGAAACAAGGTGGTACCGCGAATGATAGTTTATTCGTCCTTGGCAGAAGTAATTCTGCCGAGGATTTTTTTTGTATGGCAACGAGCCAAGTAACCATTATCATGCTTACATGAAATGATGGTTATTTGGCGACTGTGGTCACTATTCAAAGTTGTAACAGTTCAGTTAACCGCTATTTACAAAATACAGTCAACACTATCTGGTAAAAAATTGATGACAGGAGGTAATGAGAAATGAACATAAGACCGGAGCTTGATGAGGTATTAAAGACAAAATATGAGGGATTATACAAATCGGTTCCCATCAGTGCAGAGATTTTTTCTGATATCAAAACACCGATTGAGGTATTAAGAATCCTAAAGGGGGTAAGTAGTCACTGTTATATGCTTGAGAGTATAGAGGATAACAGAAATTGGGGCAGGTATACCTTTTTGGGCTTTGATCCTACACTGGAAATCACCTGTATCAATGCAAAGATTAGCATTAAAGGCAGTAAGGAGAAAGAAATTTTATCGAAAGAACCGGGAAGATATATCAGGGAGATATTAAATGAGTATAAGAGTAAAAATTATGATTATCTTCCGACATTTACCGGAGGATTGGTAGGATATTTTTCATATGATTATATTAAGTATGCAGAACCTTCCTTGAATCTGGATGCGAAGGATGAAGAATTTTTTAAGGATGTAGATTTGATGTTATTTGACAAGGTAATTGCATTTGACAATTATCGACAGAAAATCATCGTTATACAGAACATCAAATTATCAGGAGATGTCAAGGCAGAATATGAGAGGGCTGTAAAGAGCATAACGGATATCATAGAGCTGATAAAAAGCGGAAAACCATGTAAAATGAAGAAGGGACACAGAACCTCAGACTACAGATATCTGTTTGAAAAAGAAGAATATATGAAAAAGGTGGATACCACCAAACAGTATATCAGAGAGGGAGACATTTTCCAGTTGGTGCTGTCGAACAGAATAGAAGCAGATTATGAGGGAAGCCTTTTTGATACATACAGGATTTTAAGAACACTGAATCCGTCGCCATATATGTTCTATTTTTCAAGCGAAGATATAGAGATGGCGGGAGCGTCACCGGAGACACTGGTAAAGCTTCAGGACGGATATCTCTACACATTTCCGCTGGCAGGAACCAGACCGAGAGGCAGAGATGATGAGGAGGATAAACAACTTGAAGAGGAATTGTTAAAGGATGAAAAAGAGCTGGCTGAGCATAATATGCTGGTTGACCTTGGCAGAAATGATTTGGGAAAGGTATGTAAGTATGGCAGCATTCATGTTGAAAAGTATATGGACATCTTAAAATATTCCCATGTAATGCATATCGGTTCCACCATTAAAGGAGAAATCAGGGAGGATAAAGATGCTATTGATGCCATTGAGGCAGTTCTTCCGGCGGGTACGCTGTCAGGAGCACCGAAAATCAGGGCATGCGAGATTGTCAATGAACTCGAAAATAATAAACGTGGTGTCTATGGCGGTGCTATCGGATATCTTGATTTTTCAGGAAATATGGATACCTGCATTGCCATCAGGCTTGCTTTCAGGAAGAATGGAAAAGTATTTATACGCTCCGGTGCGGGGATTGTTGCCGACAGTGTTCCGGAAAATGAATTTAGTGAGTGTATGAATAAGGCAAAAGCGGTGTTGAAGGCAATCGACTCATCATGTGAATAACGGTGTATTCACGTAGTGGAAGCGATTATGTGAATGGCAGTCAGATGAACTGTTACATACATGGGAAGGAAAGGATTGGTGCATAATATGATATTATTAATCGATAATTATGACAGTTTTTCATATAATCTTGTGCAGATGATTGGAGAGATTAACAGTGATATTAAGGTAATCAGAAATGATGAGTATACTGTAGAGGAAATCGATGCAATGAAGCCTGAGGCGATTATTATTTCTCCGGGACCGGGAAAGCCAAAAGATGCCGGAATCTGTATAGAGCTTATCAAAAGGCTTGGTGACAGATATAAGATTTTGGGTGTCTGCCTGGGACATCAGGCAATCTGCGAGGCATATGGTGCCATCATCACCTATGCGGGACAACTGATGCATGGCAAACAGTCAGAGGTGAAGGTTACAACCGATAGTGTATTGTTCCGGGGGATGGAGGACAAAATAAAGGTAGCAAGGTATCATTCCCTGGCTGCTGATGTGAATACCATCAGTGATGAGCTTAGAATCACAGCGATGACTAAGGACAATGAAGTTATGGCAGTGGAGCATAAAAAGTATCAGGTCTATGGTGTTCAGTTTCATCCGGAATCCATACTGACACCACAGGGAAGAGGCATTATCAAGAATTTTCTGGCAGACAGATAGAAAAAATTGTTATCAAAAAGATAGAAAATAGAAATCAAAAAAGAAAGGTCAGGTAACATATATGATTAGAGAGGCAATTATAAAATTGGCAAAAAAGGAAGATATTGGATATGACATGGCGAAGACTGTGACAGATGAGATTATGAGCGGAAATGCGTCTCAGGTTCAGATGAGTGCATATTTAACGGCCATGTCGATGAAAGGAGAAACGATTGAGGAAATAACGGGAAGTGCAGAGGGAATGCGCCAGCATGCATTGAAGCTTTTAGATAATGAGGATGCGTTAGAAATTGTGGGAACAGGAGGAGATGGTTCAAATTCTATCAACATCTCAACAATTTCTTCCATCATTGTTTCAGCAGCAGGTATTAAAGTAGCGAAGCATGGTAACAGGGCAGCATCAAGTAAATGCGGAACCGCAGACTGCTTGGAGGCCCTGGGCGTCAATATCATGGTGGAGCCGGAAAAAAGCGCAGAAATCCTCAATGAAATCGGAATATGCTTTTTATTTGCACAAAAATATCATATGTCCATGAAGCATGTGGGACCAATCAGGAAAGAGTTGGGCATCAGAACTATTTTCAACATCTTAGGTCCTCTTGCGAATCCTGCCGGAGCCTCTATGCAGTTATTAGGTGTCTATGACGAATCCTTAATAGAGCCACTGGCAAGAGTATTATTGAATCTAGGGGTACAGCGGTCCATGGTAGTCTATGGAAGAGACGGTTTCGATGAGATTTCAATGAGTGCTGAAACGGCAGTATGTGAAGTAAAAGACGGCTATTTTTCACAATATGTTATTGAACCGGAGGATTATGGATTTACCAGATGTAAGAAAGAGGATTTGGTAGGAGGAACACCGCAGGAAAATGCTAAAATTGCACTGGATATATTAAATGGTGCACAGGGACCAAAGACAGATGCGGTTCTTCTTAATTCCGGTGCTGCCATTCATATCGGAAAGCCGGAGCTCTCCATTTCAGAGGGCATAGAGATGGCGAGAGATGTCATTAAGAGTAAAAAGGCAATAGAACAGTTAAATCATTTTATCAGGCTGACTAACCAATAGTAACTGTGCACAGACAGATAATAGTAAAAGCAGGAAAGGATAACAGTATTATGATTCTTGACGAAATAGTGAAAAGTACATTCAAGAGAGTAGAAGAGTCGTATAAGAGAGAACCGTTAGCGTCGGTAAAAGAAAAGGCAGCTGCAGCAGCCAGACAGGGAAGGACGGATTTTCCGTTTGAAGAGGCATTAAAAAAGAAGCCAATTGCCTTTATATGCGAGGTGAAAAAGGCGTCACCGTCTAAGGGAATCATTGCAGAAGAATTTGATTATATTCAGATTGCAAGGGAATATGAAGCGGCGGGGGCAGCATGTATCTCCGTTCTCACAGAGCCGGAGTTTTTTAAGGGAAGCACCAAATACCTTGAAGAAATCAGTAAAGAGGTAAAAATCCCTTTATTGAGAAAAGATTTTGTGATTGATGAATATCAGATTTATGAGGCAAAAGTAATAGGAGCAGATGCCGTTCTTCTGATATGTGCAATATTGAATGAAGAGCAATTGAAAAAGTATATTTTGCTTGCCCACAGCATGGGACTCTCCACCGTTGTGGAGGCACATGATGAGAAGGAGGTAATGATGGCAAAACGGTGCGGTGCAAGAATCATCGGTGTCAATAACAGGAACTTAAAAGATTTTACGGTGGATATTAACAACAGTTTGCGCTATAGAAAAATGGTAGGGGAACATGTTCTGTTTCTTTCAGAAAGCGGAATCAGGAATGCTGATGATATCAAACGACTTGTTGAGCATCATGTCAATGCCGTTTTAATTGGGGAAACACTGATGCGGAGTGATAATAAAAAAGAAAGGATTAATCAATTATTGGAAAAAGTAACTTTTTGACAGGTAAAGTAATGAGCAATTACTGACTATTATGAACAGAATACTCAGAAATGGAGATTAATATGACAAGCGAAAGTATAAAGAAAGGCCGTTTTGGGGAATACGGAGGACAGTATATACCGGAAACGCTGATGAATGAAATTAAAAAATTAGAGGAGGCGTATGAGTTTTATAAAGAGGATGAGGAGTTTAACGGAGAGCTTGATACGCTGTTAAAGGAATATGCGGGAAGACCGTCACTCCTGTATTATGCCGAAAAAATGACAAAAGACTTAGGCGGTGCGAAGATTTATTTAAAGAGAGAAGATTTAAACCATACAGGCTCACATAAGATTAATAATGTGTTGGGACAGGTGCTTCTTGCCAAAAAAATGGGAAAAACGAGAGTCATAGCTGAGACGGGCGCCGGTCAGCATGGTGTGGCAACGGCGACGGCGGCAGCACTGTTAGGACTTGAATGTGAAATCTATATGGGAAAAACGGATACGGAAAGGCAGGCACTCAACGTATACAGAATGGAACTGCTGGGGGCAAAGGTGCATCCGGTTACCAGCGGAACCATGACGCTGAAGGATGCAGTCAATGAGGCAATGAGAGAGTGGACAAACAGGGTAAATGATACGCTTTATGTATTGGGCTCTGTCATGGGACCACATCCGTTTCCGATGATTGTGAGAGACTTTCAGAGTGTCATCAGCAGGGAGGCGAGAGAGCAGATTTTAGAGAAGGAGAACAAGCTTCCGGATGCCGTAGTGGCATGTGTGGGTGGCGGAAGTAACTCTATGGGGATGTTTTATCATTTTATCAATGATGAAAATGTGAAGCTAATCGGATGTGAGGCAGCAGGTAAGGGCATTGATACGGATATGCATGCGGCAACGATTGCCAAGGGAAGTGTCGGAGTATTTCATGGGATGAAGTCTCTCTTCTGTCAGAATGAGGAAGGACAGATAGCACCGGTGTATTCTATTTCGGCGGGACTTGATTATCCGGGCATAGGACCGGAACATGCCTATCTGCATGACATAGGAAGAGCGCAGTATGTCAGCATTACAGACGAAGAGGCGGTCAGTGCCTTTGAATATATCGCAAAAACCGAGGGAATTATTTGTGCCATAGAAAGTGCACACGCGGTTGCAGAGGTGATAAAGCTGGCACCGACAATGGAGAAAGACCAGATAATCATAGTATGTCTGTCAGGACGTGGTGACAAAGATGTTGCCGCAATAGCAAGATACAGAGGAGTTGATTTACATGAGTAGAATAAATAAAGCATTTGAGAATAAAAAAGCATTTATAGGATTTCTGACAGCCGGAGATCCTAATCTTGATAAAACAGAGGAGTATGTTCTTAAAATGGCAGAGGCAGGCGCTGACCTGATAGAATTGGGAATCCCTTTTTCCGATCCGATTGCAGAGGGAATAGTGATACAGGAAGCGAATATCAGAGCTTTAAGTGCTGGTACCACGGTAGAAAAGGTGTTTGCGACAGTGAAAAAAATCAGACAGAAAACAGATGTGCCATTGGTATTTTTGACATATCTGAATCCTGTATTTCACTATGGGTATGACGGTTTTCTGAAAAAATGTCAGGAATGTGGGATTGACGGACTGATTATTCCGGATATGCCATATGAGGAAAAAGGGGAGATAACAGATATAGCCCAAAAGTATGATATTGATATTATTTCCATGATTGCACCGACATCAGAGGAAAGAATAGGGAAAATAGCCGAAACGGCAAAGGGATTTGTCTATGTAGTATCCTCCATGGGAGTGACCGGTGTCCGCCAGGAGATAAAAACAGATCTGGAGTCTATTGTGGAGGTAATCAAAAAGCATACCGGTACACCGGCAGCCATTGGATTTGGCATCAGCAAACCGGAGCAGGCAGAGCACTTTTCAAAGTTTGCTGACGGCGTGATTGTAGGAAGTGCGATTGTAAAGATAATTGCGGAATATGGCGAAAATGCTGGGGACGAATTGACTGCATATGTCAGAAGCATGAAGGAAGCAGTTCGGGGCTGACCGCAAAATTTAAATTTGGTGTGGAATATTGGAATAAATTGTAATATAATAGTAATATTGTGTAAGAAAGGTACAATTTATTTTGTTTGGTATAGATTCATGAGTCAGAAAAAAAGTATAAGAAATTTGATAATGCATGGCGGAATTTTGGCTATGGCGGGGATTTTAGTGCGGATAATCGGGCTGGTCTACAGGATACCGATGCTGAATATCATCGGAGACGAGGCTTCCGGTATCTATTCCGCCTCCTATAATGTCTATAACATCATGCTGGTGCTGTCGTCGTATGGGCTGCCTATGGCGGTATCGAAGCTGATTTCCGGAAGGGTAGTACAAAAACAATACAGAGATGCGCGGAAGATATTTAGGGTCTCCATGATGGTTGCCACATGCACAGGTGGCTTGGCCGCATGTATCACATTTTTTGGTGCCAATTTTATCGAAAAGCATATTTACACGCAATATCAGGGAGTGGCATATCCCTTAAGAGTGTTGGCACCGACTATTTTTATTGTCTCTGTGCTTGGTGTGCTGCGAGGCTTCTATCAGGGACAGGGAACTACCATTCCCACAGCACTGTCACAGTTATTTGAGCAGATTATCAATGCGATTGTCAGTATTGTGGGATGTTATGTTCTGATTCATGCCTTTGCGGATTCTAAAAACGTGGCGGGATATGGTGCGGCTGGTGGTACGTTAGGTACCGCCTTTGGCGCCTTAACCGCATTGTTGTTTCTGGTATTCATTTATATCATTTATCGACCTAAATTTGAGCGTAAGATAAAAAATGACATTCATAGCGTTGATGAGCCTGCTTTTGATGTATTGAAGGTCATTGTTGCGACGATGGTGCCGATTATTATCGGACAGACCTTTTATCAGATCAGTGCTGTTATTGATGATGTATTATTTGGAAAGCTGATGGGGGTGGCAGGCTTTACCAATATAGAAATAAAAAGATATATGGGTACGTATGGTTCCACCTATGTCACTATTACAGGGGTTGTGATGGGAGTGGCATCTGCCATGTCAGCCTCCATGCTGCCAAGTGTGGTTGCTTCAATGGCAAAGCGGGAATATGATGAAATTAATGAAAAAATCAGCGCCACCGTAAAGACGAATATGTTGATTGCCATACCATCATTTTTGGGAATGTTCGTGCTTGGCGAGCCTGTTGTAAGGCTGCTTTTCAGAAGCTATGACAGTTCACTTGCAGGAATGATGTTGAAAATCGGTGGAATAGCGGTTGTATTTTATACCATATCCACAGTGACGAGCTCTGCACTGCAGGGAATTGATAAAATGCAGTTGCCGGTGTGGCATTCGATGATTTCACTCCTGATTCATGTTATCCTTGTTTTTATTCTGTTGAAAGCAACAAATTTAGGAATTTTTGCCATAGTAATAGGAACGACTACTTTTCCGCTGGTCATTATGATTCTAAATCTGATTGCGCTGAATAAATATGTGGGATATACACAGGAACTGACAAAGACTTTTTTCGTCCCGTTGGCATGTGCAGTTGTCATGTCGGTTGCGACTGCTTTGACATATAATTTGACGATATTGATATTCCATAATATTATCATTGCCGTCTTTTTTGCGATGCTTGTGGCAGTGGTGGTATATTTTGGACTGATGTTGATGTGCAGGAAAAAGAGAGTATATTAATATAGGCTTGAAATTTTGTGATAATTAGTATAAACTGTTTGAGGTATGGAAAATATAGCTGAAACCCTTTGATGAACAGAAAACAGCGAAATGGAGATTATTATGAGTAAGATTATTTTAACTGGTGACAGACCAACAGGAAAGCTTCATGTAGGTCATTATGTAGGTTCTCTGAAAAGACGAGTGGAATTGCAAAATTCCGGTGATTATGAGAAAATATTTATTATGATAGCAGACGCACAGGCTCTCACTGATAATTCCGATCATCCGGAGAAGGTAAGGAATAATATCATGGAGGTGGCACTGGATTATCTGGCTTGCGGGCTCGATCCGGAGAAATCCAATCTGCTGATTCAGTCACAGGTGCCAGAACTGACGGAACTTACTTTTTACTATATGAACTTAGTTACTGTGTCAAGATTGCAGCGCAACCCGACAGTAAAATCGGAGATTCAGATGAGAAACTTTGAGGCGAGTATACCGGTAGGTTTCTTTACATATCCGATTAGCCAGGCGGCGGATATCACTGCTTTTAAGGCAACAACAGTGCCGGTAGGAGAGGATCAGCTGCCGATGCTTGAACAGACCAAGGAGATTGTGAGAAAATTTAATGCCGTGTATGGTGATACCCTTGTGGAGCCGGATATTTTGCTGCCGGATAATAAAGCCTGTCTGAGACTCCCGGGAACAGACGGCAAGGCAAAAATGAGCAAATCACTGGGAAATTGCATTTATTTATCGGAGGAGCCGGAAGAGATTAAAAAGAAGGTCATGAGTATGTTTACGGATCCTGACCATATTAAGATTACCGATTCGGGAAAGCTGGAGGGTAACACGGTATTTACCTATCTCGATGCCTTCAGCACGAAGGAGCATTTTGAAGCATTTTTGCCGGAATATTCCTGCTTGGGGGAGCTTAAGGAGCACTATACCAGAGGTGGTCTTGGGGATGTGAAGGTCAAGAAGTTCTTAAATAATGTCATTCAGTCGGAATTAGAGCCAATCAGAAACAGACGATGTGAGTACCAGAAAAATATCTCATATGTGTATGAGGTTCTGAGGAAGGGCACAGAGAAAGCGAGAGAAGTGGCTGCTTGTACATTGGCAGATGTTAAAAAATCAATGAAAATCAACTATTTTGATACCAATGAATGGTTAGAGGAGCAGATAAATAAATATCATTCATAGTGGTGCTTTACCAAATATTTCATTCTTTTTTTACGATTTTTTCACGAAATAGACACAAAATTTGTTTATGATAATAATATCAAAGCGATAAAGCATTGATGAATCTTAAAATTTTCTTTTCATATTTCCTCTTAAGAAAAAGCAACTGTGGTGGTTGCTTTTTTATATTGTCGTCAGGAACTGTTCGCGATTAATGTACAGTTCCTTATTCATATCTTTCAAAATCCATAATATAATTAATTAAGTATCAATTCGGAGAATGATTTAATTGCAGAAATATGTAAAAAAAGTCATCGTATTTGTGATGGCCGTGTGTGTCAGTGTAATGGATACACATATCAGTTATCTGTCGATGCAGGGCACATGTTGGAAGTGGGGATTGGCGCATGGAGTCCAGGCATGCTATGAGTACCGGGTATGGGCTGATGAAATCAAGGAGAACGATTTGTACGCAAAATCCGCTCTGTTAATGGATGCAGATAGCGGAAGGGTTTTGTATCAGAAAAATGGGTATGAGAGATTGCCTATGGCAAGCACCACCAAAATTATGACATGCCTTTTGGCACTGGAACATTCCCAGCCGGAGGATATCGTTGAATTTTCACAGTATGCCGCCTCCATGCCAAAGGTAAAGTTAGGGGCAGCCAAAGGCAGAAAATTTTATATGAAGGATATGCTTTACTCCTTAATGCTGGAATCCCATAATGACACGGCAGTCGCAATCGCCGAGGGTGTGGGGGGAACTGTAGAGAATTTCGCAAATATGATGAATGAGAGAGCAAGAGAGATAGGAGCCCTGAACACAAATTTTGTCACACCAAATGGCCTTGATGCTGATGAACATTATACCACAGCATATGATTTGGCATTGATTGCCGCAGAAGCAATTAAAAATGAGAAATTTTTAGAGATTGTCAATACAAGAACACATTCTTTTAGTGATATTGAGAAAAAAGTAAGCTTTAATGTCAATAATAAAAATGCTTTTCTTGGCATGATGGAGGGAGCCATCGGGGTTAAGACGGGATTCACGGGAAAGGCCGGTTATTGTTTCGTAGGAGCGGTAAAAGATGGCAATAAGACGCTCATTTCAGTTGTGCTGGGCAGTGGATGGCCGCCTTCTAAGACTTATAAGTGGAAGGATACGCTAAAGCTGATGAAATATGGTCTGAGCAGATATGAATACAGGGTGTTGTTTAATGGAATAGAGAGTTATAAAGCACTGCCGGTGGAAAATGGTGTGGAGAAAGAGGTGGATACCTATATTGGCGGAACATTAAGTACACTGCTGTCAGATTCGGACGAGGTCGATATGGAATATGTTTTTCCGGAAAAAGTGAAAGCACCTGTGGGGGAAAACCAAAAGGTGGGAGAAATGAAGGTGTTCATCAACGGTGAGAGATTTGCCGTTTTTGATATCTGTACAAAAGGTTCCGTAAAAGAGATTGATTTTTGCTATTCTGTCAAAAAGGTGATAAAAAAGTTTCTTTTCCTTCATTAGATTTAGCGTTGCTGTTCGCAGGAATTTTTTTTAATGCTTTTGAAACTGCTTGCTTTTTTTTGAGGTAAGTAATACAATATAATCGGCAGAGATTTGGAATTTGTTTAAATTGTAATATGCTGCTTAAATACCGTGTATGAACATTTGATACATATGCGCGTTAATATATAAAATGGAGGTCATAAGATGAGTACTACATCAAAAGTATCAGCGGGTAAAAGAATCGAAGATTTACTTGATGATAACAGTTTTGTTGAAATCGGAAGTCTTGTAAAAGCAAGAAACACAGATTTTAACCTGACAAAAAAAGATACACCGGCAGATGGTGTCATTACGGGTTATGGATTAATTAACGGTGAATTAGTTTATGTTTACAGTCAAAACGTCAATGTTCTTGGCGGCTCCATCGGAGAGATGCATGCGAAGAAGATTACAAAGATTTATGACATGGCGATGAAGATGGGAGCACCGGTAATAGGACTGGTTGATTGTGCAGGTTTGAGACTGGAGGAGGCAACAGACGCTCTCAATGCATTTGGCGAAATCTATCTTAAGAAGGTAAAGGCTTCCGGCGTTATTCCCCAGATTACAGCCGTATTTGGAAGATGCGGAGGTGGTCTGGCTATATTAAGCCAGTTATCTGATTTTACTTTTATGGAGGATAACGCAAAGCTATTTGTCAACTCTCCGAATACGATTGATTCTAATTATGAAGCAAAATGTGATACGGCATCTGCCGAGTTCCAGAGAGAAGAGACGGCGAATGTGGACTATGTCGGCAATGAGGCAGAAATCCTTGAAAAGATAAGAGAGTTAGTCGGTATTTTACCGGGAAATTTTGAAAATGGTACGGCATATGAAGAGTGTCGCGATGAGCTGAACAGGGTATGTGAAGAAATTGATAATTGTGTGGAGGATATCCAGACACTTTTGCAGATGGTATCGGACGAAGGAATGTTATTTGAAGTTAAGAAAGATTATGCACCGGATATGGTCACAGGATTCATTAAGCTCAATGGCAATACAGTGGGCGTTGTGGCTAACAATGCAAATTTGCTCACGTCACAGGGAACGGTTAAGGCCGCAGATTTTGTTAATTTCTGTGATGCATTTGAGATTCCGGTGGTGACCTTTACGAATGTGACGGGCTTCGAGACAACAATGGAGGAAGAAAAGAAATTAGCAGAGGCTTGTGCAAAGCTTACCTATGCCTTTGCGAATGCCACGGTTCCTAAGATTAATGTGATAATCGGAGATGCCTTTGGCAGTGCATATGTGGTTATGAACAGTAAAGGAATCGGTGCGGACATTGTATATGCATGGACGGACTCAAAGATAGGGATGATGAATGCAGAATCAGCCGCAAAGATTATCTACTCAAAAGAGATTAAGGAATCGAATAATTTTAACGCGATTATTGCTGAAAAAACAGCAGAATACAATGAGCTTCAGCTTAGTGCCGTATCCGCAGCAGGCAGAGGCTATGTGGATTCAATACTTGCTCCGGAGGATACAAGAAAATATCTCATCGGTGCAGTAGAAATGCTGCTTACAAAGAGAGAAGATGCTCCTTATAAGAAACATGGAACGGTTTAATGCGAGGTGAAGAACATGAAAAGAATCAGAAAAATAGTAATGCTTTTGTGTGTTCTGTCAGTGCTGTTCTCTGTCGCGGGATGTGGAAAAAAAGAGGAGTCCGATGACGGATATTCCAAGGAGGAGCTTGCATCACTCGCAGACAGTATTGCCAAGGATGTGGAGTATCTCTCTGATATGAGTGATGAAGCACTGGAAAGTCAGATACAGACTTATGAAGAACAGGGTTCTGCAATAGAAAACAGTCAGATACTGGCAGGTGGACTGAGACAGTTAAAAGAGGCACGACAGGAATCAGGTAAGTATGAAGGAATCTATAAGGATAGTGAAGGTAATGTAAAGTACACATATTCAGAGACATCTAATTCTATTCTGGTTACTGTGACCGCAAAGTTCACAAAGAGAGATGTCAATGTATCCTATACAATCAGTACTAAAGATGGAACACCTTCTATCTCACAGATATTATATGAACCGAAATATACACTGGCGGAAAAAATGAAGAAAGCCGGAATGAATACCGTGATAGGTATCATGATCGTTATTGTGATGTTGGTATTCTTAAGCCTGATTATTTCACTGTTTGCTTATGTGAACAAGTTTGAGAGATATTTAACCCACAGAAAGCAGGCAAAAATTATCGAAGGCGACGGTGCAGGAGATGTTATCATTGATAACGGCGTAACAGGTGCTTCTGATACGGCAGAGGAGGAAGCAGAAGAAATTGATGATACAGAACTCGTGGCAGTGATAACTGCAGCAATTATGGCATCAAAGACCGTAAGTGCGGATGGATTTGTTGTGCGTTCAATTAAGAGAGTACCGAACAGCAAATGGAACAGAATGTAACGAATCAAAGAGTATCCGTATTGTAAAAAATAGAATTTCAGATTGGGAAAAATACGATAGAAAGGATAATGCAAAGGCCCGGACCCCAATCTTAAAAACGGGCATAATCACAATCTTGTGATAGCATGGTATTAAAATGAAAAATTATAGAATTACAGTAAATGGAAATGTATATGATGTTGAAGTAGAGGAGTTAGGAGAAGGTGCAGTGGCTGCGGCTCCTGTAAAAGCAGCACCGGCAGCACCTAAGAAGGAGGCAAAAAAAGCAGCACCGGTTTCATCGGGTACAGAGGGAGCCGTTAAAGTGAATGCGCCGATGCCGGGTAAGATATTAGCGGTAAAAGCAGGCGTAGGACAGTCAGTAAAAAAAGGCGAAGTCATCATGATTCTCGAAGCAATGAAGATGGAAAATGAAATTGTGGCACCTAATGACGGTACCGTTGCAAGTATTAATGTAAATGAGGGTGCAAGTGTTGAGGCAGGAACGATGCTGGCAACATTAAACTAGAAATGAACAGGAGGCTTTACAATGGATTACGTTGTTGATACACTTACAAATCTATTGCATCAGACTGCGTTTTTTAATCTGACATGGGGTAATTATGTCATGATTTTAGTTGCGCTTGTATTCCTGTATCTTGCCATTGCTAAGGAATATGAACCATTGCTTCTGGTTCCGATTGCATTTGGAATGCTGCTTGTCAATATCTATCCGGATATTATGCTTTCCATTGAAGAATCGGAAAATGGTGTAGGAGGTCTTTTGCATTATTTCTATCTGATGGATGAATGGAGTATTTTACCGTCACTGATTTTCCTTGGTGTCGGTGCAATGACGGATTTCGGTCCTCTCATTGCGAATCCGAAATGCTTTATTCTCGGTGCAGCAGCACAGTTTGGTATCTATGTGGCATACTTTTTGGCGATTTTTATGGGCTTTAGTGATAAGGCAGCGGCAGCTATCTCCATCATCGGTGGTGCGGATGGTCCTACCTCCATCTTTCTGGCAGGTAAGCTGGGACAGGGAGCCCTGATGGGACCGATTGCGGTGGCGGCATATTCCTATATGTCACTTGTGCCGATTATTCAGCCGCCTATCATGAAATTGCTGACAACAGAAAAAGAGAGAAAGATTAAGATGGAACAGTTAAGACCTGTTTCAAAACTTGAGAAAATATTATTCCCAATCATCATTACGATTGTGGTTACATTAATTTTGCCTACGGTGGCACCTCTGATTGGTATGCTGATGCTCGGCAACTTATTCAGAGAGAGTGGCGTCGTGAAGCAGTTGACAGAGACAGCATCCAATGCGCTGATGTACATTGTTGTTATCCTGTTGGGTACAAGCGTTGGTGCGACTACCAGTGCGGAGGCATTTCTTAACTGGGATACAATTAAGATAGTTATTCTCGGTCTGGTTGCGTTTGCTTTTGGTACGGCGATGGGTGTCCTGATAGGCAAGCTCATGTGTGTTGTTACGAAGGGCAAGATTAATCCGTTAATCGGTTCGGCAGGTGTTTCCGCAGTGCCAATGGCAGCAAGAGTTTCGCAGAAGGTGGGTTCAGAGGCAGATCCAACCAATTTCCTTCTCATGCATGCCATGGGACCTAATGTTGCCGGTGTAATAGGAACGGCAGTGGCAGCAGGTGCATTTATGGCAATCTTTGGCGTTGCTGTTTAGAATATATGACACTGTCATAAATCGGTGAAATTGAGAAGTGAGTAATAAAAATATTGATAACAGATAATAAAATTATCAGGAATGAATAGTGAATGTTTTGATAATATGGCAAATATAAAAAATAATGGACAATTCAAACAGAAATAATAAAAATATCAGAAAGGACAGGTAATAAAAATGGCAGAACAAGCTAAGAAACCGATTAAGATTACAGAGACAGTTCTTCGTGATGCCCATCAGTCATTGATTGCTACAAGAATGACAACAGAACAGATGCTCCCTATCGTGGATAAGATGGATAAGGTGGGTTATCATTCCGTAGAGTGCTGGGGTGGTGCAACCTTTGATGCTTCTTTGAGATTTCTGAAAGAGGATCCGTGGGAAAGGCTCAGAAAGTTAAGAGATGGATTTAAGAATACAAAGCTACAGATGTTATTCAGAGGTCAGAATATTCTGGGATATAACCATTACGCAGATGATGTAGTGGAGTATTTTGTGCAGAAATCAATTGCCAATGGTATTGATATCATCAGAATTTTTGACTGCTTTAATGACCTTGACAATTTAAAGACAGCCGTGAATGCAGCAAGAAAGGAAAAAGGACACGTTCAGGTAGCATTGTCTTATACACTTGGTGATGCCTATACATTGGAATACTGGGAGAAGACAGCAAAGCAGATTGAAGAGATGGGTGCTGATTCCCTCTGTATTAAGGATATGGCAGGACTTTTGCTACCATATAAGGCAACGGAATTAGTTCAGGCATTGAAGTCAGGTACAAAGCTCCCGATACAGCTTCATACCCATTATACTTCCGGTGTGGCATCTATGACCTATTTGAAAGCAGTAGAAGCAGGTGTGGACGTCATTGATACGGCAATATCGCCGTTTGCTATGGGAACCAGCCAGCCGGCAACAGAGGTGATGGTAGAAACCTTCAAAGGAACACCATATGATACAGGATATGACCAGAAGCTTTTGGCAGAGATTGCTGACTATTTCAGACCGATTCAGGAGGATGCATTGAAGACGGGGCTCTTGAATCCAAAGGTTATGGGCGTAAATATTAAGACGTTATTATATCAGGTACCGGGCGGTATGTTGTCTAATCTTGTTTCACAGCTTAAAGAGGCACATGCAGAGGATAAATATTATGAGGTGCTTGAGGAAATTCCTAGAGTCAGAAAAGATTTTGGTGAGCCGCCTCTCGTTACCCCTTCTTCACAGATTGTGGGTACACAAGCTGTACTCAATGTCCTTCAGGGAGAGAGATATAAGATGGTAACGAAAGAATCCAAGAAGGTATTAAGCGGTGAATTTGGTAAGACAGTGAAGCCGTTTAATGAAGAAGTTCAGAAGAAGTGTATCGGTGATGTGAAACCGATTACCTGCAGACCTGCAGACCTGATTAAGCCACAGCTAGAGAACTTCAAAAAAGAGTGTGCAATATACACGCAGCAGGATGAGGATGTGCTGTCATATGCCTTGTTCCCGCAGGTAGCAACGGAGTTCTTTAAGTACCGGGAGGCACAGCAGACGAAGATTGATCCTGCGGCTGCTGATAATGAGGATGGTGTCTATCCGGCATAAAGTACAATAATCAATCATATATATGGTGTGCCCGTATGGGCACACTTTTTAAAGTAAATGTATTGTTGCTTTAAACGGCATTCACAAAACCCGTGTCAGACGGAATTTTGTTGATTTAGAGTAACTGATAAGGGCAGGAAAGTGTGAAAACAGGATTTTCGCTCTAATTATTGAAGTAGTATCGCGTGCAATCCAATGCAATATAATTGCATTGACGATACGCAAGAGGTGTAAACATGAGAAGGGAATACATAGGCATGGAAAATATAGTCGAAAATGATATCCGGGATGCTGATATTGATGGCAGTATTGCAAGTGAAAGTTTCAGTCGGCAGGGGGATAAGGACAACGAAGATTTGATAAGAAGAATGAACAACTGCTATACTTCGATGAGCAAAGGGCAGAAAAAGCTTGCCACTTATATAGCAGCCCACTATGACACAGCGGTATTTATGACAGCGGCGAAGCTGGGAAAGACGGTGGGAGTCAGCGAATCAACTACTGTCAGATTCGCGTCGCTGTTGGGATATGAAGGATTTCCGGAATTTCACAAAGCACTTGAAGATGTGGTGAAGGATAAATTAAAGTCTATTGACAGGATTGAAATCAAAGAGTCAGACATGACAAAGGCAGAGGTACTTAAGACGGTAATGCATTCTGATGCCGAAAAGATAAAGCAGACTTATGAAAAATTGTCAAAACGGGCTTTTGATGAAGCAGTGGAAAGCATTATGTCGGCAAGAAAAATCTACATAATAGGCATTAGAACCTGTCTTCCTTTAGCACAGTTTCTCGGTTTCTATTTAAATCTTATGTTTGAAGATGTGTGTATCGTCGGTACCAATAATGCCAGTGAGATATTTGAGCAGATGGTTAATATTAGTGAACAGGATGTTTTGATTGGCATCAGTTTTCCGAGATATTCCATGAGAACTGTCAAGGCGATGGAGTTTGCCAATGACCGAAATGCCAAGGTTATTTCTATAACAGACAGTGAAAATTCACCATTGAACTTATATTCTTCCTGTAATCTGATTGCAAGAAGCGATATGGCTACAGTAGTGGATTCCCTCGTGGCACCGCTGAGCGTGATTAACGCACTGATTGTATCGTTGTGTATCAAAAATGCTGACATAGTTACAAAAAAACTGGATGTGCTTGAACGATTATGGGAGGATTATCAGGTATATGCGGGAGATGAGATGGATATTCCGGAACGTGAAGTTTCGTTGAAATAATTATGCAATTGTTGGAGGATAAGTGTGAAAGAGCTAAATATCGCTGTGATAGGTGCGGGAGCTGCGGGTATGATGGCGGCATATGCAGCGGCATGTCATGGTGCAAAAGTAACTATCTACGAAAAAAATGAAAAAACAGGAAAAAAACTTTTCATAACAGGCAAGGGAAGATGCAATTTGACCAATGCATCTGACATAGAAACGATTTTTAATCATATTGTCACCAACCGAAAGTTTATGTACAGTGCCTTGTATACCTTTTCTAATGAAAATGTGATGACGTTTTTTGAGAATCATGGACTGCGGCTCAAAACAGAGCGCGGCAACAGAGTTTTTCCGGAATCAGATAAATCCTCTGATGTTATCAGTACTCTTACGAAAACCCTTAAAAAATCAGGCGTTAACATTCTCCTGAATACTGCGGTAAAAGAATTGCTGGTGGAGAGACAAAATGAAACAGAAGAAACGAATGAAGAAACGGAAACGAAGGTAGCTCAACGAAGAGTGGCGGGCGTTATATTAGAGAGTGGGGAAAAGGTGTACTATGATAAAGTCATTCTTGCCACAGGAGGGCTTTCCTATCCCGTCACAGGCTGTGACGGACAGGGACTTAAGATGCTGGAACATCAGGGGCATCGCATTGTAAAACCGATGCCGGCACTGGTGCCGATGAATACTGATGAAGAATTTGTGAAGGAACTGCAGGGATTGGCACTTAAAAATATTGAGGTGCGGTTTTACGAAGAGAAAAAGAAGATAGAACTGTACCGTGACTTTGGAGAATTGTTATTTACCCACTTTGGTGTAAGCGGACCGGTTATCTTAAGCGCCAGCAGTATTATCGGTAAAAAAATCAGAGAGGGTAATGTGGTGTTAAGTATTGACCTGAAACCGGCACTGAGTACAGAACAGTTAGACGACAGGATTTTGAGAGATTTTAAGGAGAATATCAATAAGTCGCTAAAAAATGCCTTTGATCAGTTGTTGCCAAAAAGTCTTATTCCTGTTATCATCGATTACAGCAAAGTTGCTCCTTTTAAAAAGGTCAACGAGGTATCAAGGGAGGAACGGCAGAGAATAGTTGCTGCGTTAAAGGATTTACGGTTCAGAATCACCTCACTGCGAGGCTTTAATGAGGCGATTATTACCAGTGGAGGCGTGAACGTAAAGGAAATTCAACCGGCTACAATGGAATCGAAAGTGATCAATAATCTGTATGTTGCAGGAGAAATGCTGGATGTAGATGCATTGACAGGTGGCTATAATCTGCAGATTGCATGGTCAACAGGGTGGCTTGCAGGGTGTTCGGCGGCAGGTGCTTAAGACACATTTTATCAATGATTAATATAAAAGTTACATAAATCAATATACAACGGTTAAAAATGAACGGTTATCAGAAACAGATGGGAAAGGAAAACATATCAGGTGAAAAGGATGGATACGATAAATATAGCGATTGATGGCCCTGCCGGAGCAGGAAAAAGTACGATAGCAAGACTGGCTGCCGAGAGACTGGGTTACATTTATGTGGATACAGGTGCCATGTACAGGGCAATGGCATTGTTGTGTATCAGAAATCATGTTGCTGCCGGTGAAGAGGAGAAGGTAGTCGGGGTTTGTGAGAGGGCGGAGGTTGATATAGAGTATGTAGGCGGCGAACAGCATGTGCTGTTAAATGGTGAGAATGTTAATGCCTATATCAGAACCGAAGAGGTCAGCAGAATGACGTCTGCTATTTCCGTGTACCCGAAGGTGCGGGAAAAGCTGCTTACACTCCAAAGAAATATTGCAGAAAATAACAATGTCATTATGGATGGAAGAGATATAGGAACCAATGTTCTGCCGAATGCCCGGATAAAAATATATCTGACGGCATCTGTTGAGACAAGGGCAAAACGCCGCTACAAGGAGCAGATAGAAAAGGGGCAGGAGGCTGCTATAAAGGACATTGAAAAGGATATTGAGGAGAGGGACTACAGAGATATGCATAGGGATTGCGCCCCCCTCAGAGTGGCTGACGGAGCAAAAGTGATAGATTCTTCAAATTTATCTATTGAAGAGGTTGTAAAATTGATTACGGATATGGTAAAATAGTAGTGCAACAGCATTTTTGACAAAATAGTGATTTTAGAACAGCAGGTGATAGTGATGAAAGTGGTGGTGGCAGAGAGCGCCGGGTTTTGTTTTGGTGTGAAAAGAGCGGTGGAGAAGGTATATGAACAGATACAGAATAATACCGCTCATAAAAAGATTTATACCTATGGTCCCATTATTCACAATGAACAGGTCGTAAAGGACATTGAGGAGAAGGGCGTAACGGTGATTAACTCCATTGATGAATTAAAAGAGATAAAAGACGGCATTATAATTATAAGAGCTCATGGGGCGACAAAAGAGGTTTTTGATATTATTCAGCAGCAGCAGCTTACGCTGGTAGATGCCACGTGTCCTTTTGTCAAGAAAATCTATCAGATTGTTCAGGAAGAGCAGAAAAAAGGAAAGCATATCATTATAACAGGTGATGCCAGTCACCCGGAGGTTCAGGGAATAAGGGGCTGGTCAGGGGATGAAGTGACCATTATCGGTGATGAAAAAGATGCCCTGCAGTTTGCGTTGAGAAAGGATAAACCTGTCTGTATCGTCTCCCAGACGACATTTAATTACAATAAATTTAAATATTTAGTTGAAATTATTTCTAAAAAGGGGTATGATATAAATGTTTTAGACACTATTTGTAATGCTACTCATCAGAGGCAGGCAGAAGCGAAAAAGATTGCCTCCAAGGTGGATGTAATGATTGTCATAGGCGGCAGACATAGTTCTAATACGCAGAAGTTGTATGAAATATGTAAAAATGAATGTAATAATACTTACTATATACAAACATTAGATGATTTGGACTTAAGTAACATTAAGGAAGATAGTTACGTAGGTATTACAGCCGGGGCATCTACCCCGAATAATATAATTGAGGAGGTTCATACTAATGTCAGAAAGTTTTGAACAGATGTTTGAAGAACAGGGAATGAAACAAATAAGTATAGGAGAAGTCGTTGAGGGCACAGTAATCAGCGTTAAAGAAGACGAGATTGTCTTAAATATAGGTTACAAAGCAGATGGAATCATCAGTCGCAATGAGTACACGAACACACCGAACGTTGACCTTACAACATGTGTTTCAGAAGGCGACAAGATGGAGGCAAAGGTTATCAAGGTAAATGACGGAGAAGGTCAGGTTGTTTTGTCTTACAAGAGACTGGCAGCAGAGAAGGGAAGCAAGAGAATTGAAGAAGCATTCAATAATCAGGAAGTTTTGAAGGCAAAGGTCATTGATGTTAAGCCGGGCGGCTTAAGCGTTGTTGTGGATGAGACGAGAATTTTCATTCCGGCAAGTCTTGTGTCAGATGTATACGAGAAGGATCTGAATAAGTACAATGGAAAAGAGATAGAGTTTATTGTGACAGAGTTTGATCCTAAGAAGCGTAGGATTATCGGCAACAGAAAGACAATCGTGGCAGCAGAGAGAGAAAAGAAGCAGAAAGAGCTGCTTGCGTCATTACATGAAGGTGACATTGTAGAGGGAACCATTAAGAATGTTACCCATTTTGGTGCCTTTATTGATTTGGGCGGTATAGACGGATTGCTTCATATTTCTGAGATGTCATGGGGAAGAGTTGAGAATCCTCAGAAGACTTTTAAGGCAGGCACACCATTAAAGGTGCTGGTGAAGGAGATTAACGGTAACAAAATTGCACTTAGTCTGAAGTTCGATGATACGAATCCTTGGCTTAAAGCAGCCATTAAGTATCAGAAAGGTACAGTCGTTAAGGGCAAGGTAGCCAGAATGACAGATTTCGGTGCATTTATTGAGTTGGAACCGGGAATTGATGCATTGTTGCATGTTTCGCAGATATCTAAGACAAGAGTAGAGAAGCCGGCTGATGTATTGTCAATCGGTCAGGAGGTAGAAGCCAAGGTTGTGGATTTCAATGAGGAAGGCAGGAAGATTAGTCTTAGTATTAAGGCATTAGAATTTGACAAGGAGAATGCCGATACTGCAGAGGAAGCTGTAAGTGATACAGCAGTGGAAGAAGAGAATGTAGAAAGCGCCACACAGGCAGATGTGGAGACGGTAGAATAATGGATTATGAACAATTTAAGGTACCTGTTTATCAGTTGACGAATATTGATTTGAATTGTTATAAAGAAAGACAGATGAAGCGCAGAATCGATACATTGATTGATAAACACAAGTTTAGTGGTTATGAAGACTATGTTCATGCATTGAAGCATGATAAAGAGTTATTTGAAGAGTTTGTGGAACATATTACTATCAATGTTTCGGAATTTTACCGTAATCCGGAGCAGTGGAATATCCTTGAGAAGCAGATTCTTCCGGAGTTAATTGCGAACGGACATGGCAAGATTAATGTGTGGAGTGCAGCGTGCTCAACGGGTGATGAGCCGTATTCGTTGGCGATGCTTTTATCAGATTATCTTCCCAAGAGAGATATTCATATTCTCGCCACAGATATTGATAAGCAGATATTAGAGAAAGCGGCCGCCGGTATCTATAACCAGAAGAGCATGGTTAGTCTGCCGAAAAAATACCTTGAAAAGTATTTTACAAAGATTGGTGAAAAGAATTATAAGATTAGCGATGAAATTAAGAGATGTGTCGAATTTAAGAATCATAATCTGTTAAAAGATACTTATCCTAAGGGATTTGATTTGATTTTGTGCAGAAATGTAGTAATCTATTTTACTGACGAAGCTAAGACAGGTATTTATACAAGGTTTAATCAGGCACTGAAAAAAGGCGGAATACTGTTTGTAGGTAATACAGAGCAGATTATTAACTATAGGGAGTTGAATTACACCTCTGTTAAATCTTTCTTCTATAAGAAGAAGGACTAGACATTCACCAGAAACTCCTTTAAGGGTTATTGTTAAAATATGAGACCATAGATTAGAGGACTTAATATTCGGAGCTTTTATCTATGGTCTCGTATTTGTGCCGTAATAATGGTTATAAATCTTTTGATTTGATGGAGGATGATATGCGAGTGATTGCAGGCAGCGCCAGAAGATTACCACTAAAGACAATAGAGGGAATGGACACAAGACCTACGACGGATAGGATTAAGGAGACATTGTTTAATATATTACAGAACGATATAGAAGGCTGTCAGTTTTTGGATTTATACAGTGGCAGTGGCGCCATAGGCATAGAAGCACTCAGCCGGGGCGCAGACAGGGCAGTGTTTGTTGAAAATAATAAGCCGGCGGTGGATTGCATTAAGGAGAATCTTGCGTTTACAAAGTTGTCGGACAGGGCAAAGGTCATTGCAAATCATGTCAGTTCTGCGTTAAACACATTAGAGGACAGGCATCAGGTGTTTGATGTTATCTATATGGATCCTCCTTATAACAGAGAGTTGGAGAAGGAAACATTAATGAGACTGTCGGATTCAAGACTTCTTAATGAAAATTCTGTGATTATTGTGGAAGCGGCACTTGAAACGGATTTCTCGTATGTCATTGATATGGGGTATCTCGTTGTGAAAGAGAAGCTCTATAAGACAAACAAACATATATTTCTAAAAAAGCTTGTGTATATGATGGGAACACAGATGTGAGGTACATATGAAAATAGGAATTTATCCAGGTAGTTTTGATCCGGTAACGAAAGGTCATTTAGATATCATTGAGCGCTCGGCGAAAATGATGGATATGCTGATTGTGGCGGTATTGAATAATAATGTAAAATCACCATTGTTTTCGGTAGAAGAACGTGTTAATATGTTAAATGAAGTTACAAAAGGTTTGGAAAATGTAAAAGTGGATTCTTTTAGCGGACTTACGGTGGATTATGCCAGAAAAAATAAAGCTACTGTTATTGTCAGAGGGCTTAGGGCGGTTACTGATTTTGAATATGAGCTGCAGATGTCTCAGACAAACAGAATCATGTATTCTGATGTGGATACGATTTTTTTGACGACGAGTCTAGAATATGCATATCTGAGTTCAAGTATTGTGAAGGAAGTGGCATTATACGGCGGAGATGTCAGTAAATTTGTACCTGCATGTGTAGTCAGAGAGATTCATAAAAAAGTGAATGCATAGAGATAGTGTGCGTGTATACGTACAGAATGGAGGTTGTGATGAATAAGTATGAACAGACCATATCAGAGATAGAGGATTTCCTTGATAATTGTAAGAGACAGAAATTGTCCAGTGCGAATATTATTGTCAATAAAGAGCAGATTGATGAGTATATTTCCGAACTTCGCATAAGGACTCCTGATGAGATTAAAAAGTATCAGAGAATTATCAGCAACAGAGATGCGATATTGGATGCTGCACAGACACAGGCTCAGAATATGCTGGAGAAGGCGAGAAAAGAGACGAATGAGTTGGTTTCAGAGCACGAGATTATGCAGCAGGCTTATGCGCAGGCTCAGGAGGTTGTAGATGATGCTTCGGCACAGGCACAGGAGATTCTCGACAGTGCAGTGAATGATGCCAATGACATCAGAATGGGAGCAATGCAGTATACAGACGATATTCTTGCTGATTTGCAGAATATCATTACCCATACCATGGAGAATGTCACAGAGAAATATGAAGCATTCATGAAGGCACTTGATAAGAGTCTGGAGGTTGTCACAGCCAACAGGAATGAACTCAGACCACAGGAGGTGCCGGTCACACAGGCACAGAACCAGCCGGTGGAGAGTGTGGAAACGGTAGAGGAAGCACCGGAGCCGGAGTATGAAGATTATACAGTGGATTTTGAAAATGAATAAATTCAATCTGAATGGATATGAAATATGAATAAACAGATTCTGTAGGCGGAAGTATATGCCTATGTATAATGTCAAGGGAGACATCGTCAGAGAAAATATCATAGTGATAGGATATTTTCAGGCAGAACGGGCAGTTCTTGGTTGATATTATACATAGGCATTGTTTTTGTTTTGCTGCCTGATGCTGCTTAAAGGTATGCGGTGCCTGCAATGCCCGCTGCCATGAGCAAAAATATTATGATGCATAGAAATACGCAAATCAGTTTATATTTTATATAGAGACGCAGCCACAGGGATGAATTTTGTATGACGCTGTTAATCTGAAACAGAACGGCTGCTCCGCCGGCAACGGAAAAAATAACAGAGAGCAGATATCGGATGAGAGGAGGAAGCGCTGAGGTGGAAATACAGTAAATGCCGGAGGTGATTTCAAGAGCCCCATAGATAAGACAGCCTGCAGTATCGGGGATGCCGGGAATATCAGAAATGAGTGAAGCGAGGATGGAAAAAATGATGATATAACCGGTAAGCTTTGCCAGTGTGGTGAAGGCATTGAAGATACTATCGTCAATGATTTTGCTGAAGGGAAGATAGTTTTCCCGCGAGTCTGATGAAATTTCACCGGTAAAATCATGATTTCTTGAACAGATACCGATGATAAGCGGCGGAAGGTAGATGAGAAACAGGGCTTTGATTTTTGCACCGGTGTCCGGAAATGTCAGTGATGACACATAACACAGTACAAATGCAGGACTGGGATTGTTGACGAAGGTAAATAAGTATTCCCCTTCCGCGGCAGAGATTTTCCCCGTTCTGACCAAATCAGCCGTTATTTTTGCGCCTAGCGGGTAGCCGCAGAGAAATCCAAGAGCTGCGGCATAAGAGCCATTTTCAGAGGTCTTAAAAAGTTTTTTAAACAGAGGATGGACGAGCTTTCCAATGAGAGAGGAATATCCTGACTGCAGGATATAGTTAGAAAATATCAGAAAAGGCAGTATGGCAGGAACCAGGGAATATAAGGCAATATGAATGCCCAGTTTGACACCGGAGGAGCATTTTGATGGGAAAATCAGTAATGTGGCAGTGATTGTAAGCAGTATGATAATACGAAAATTGTTTTTTTCAGTCAAAGTTTTCACGGTATGAGAAGTCCTTTCTTAGATTGTTGGGTGCCTGTTTTTTAGCTATATGACAATCTATGAGAGGAGAAGCATTTTCATGAATGAAAAGTAATAGTATAAAACAGAAGCAACGCAGATACTAAAATAAAGGATAGGAGTGGAAGATACGTATGTGTGGATTTACGGGATATATTGCAAAAGAAGGAGAGGGAGAATTATATAGGGAGCATTTGAAAGAAATGATGGATACAATGATTCACAGAGGACCGGATGATGAGGGTATGCATGTGGATGATATGGTAGGTTTGGGTTTTAGGAGGCTTAGCATTATCGGTATCAGCAATGGAAAGCAGCCTATGTATAATGAAGATGGTTCTATTGTGGTAACATTCAATGGGGAAATCTATAATTATCGTGAGATAAAAGAGGAGCTGATAAAAAAAGGGCATATTTTTAAGACTGATGCCGATACGGAAGTACTTGTCCACGGATATGAGGAATATGGCATTGACTTATTGACCAGACTTCGCGGTATGTATGCATTTGCGGTATGGGACAGAGCTAATAAGAAAATGCTGCTGGCAAGGGATATTTTTGGCATCAAGCCGATGTTTTATACAAAGACAGACAACGAGTTTGTATTTGGCTCTGAGATTAAGGCGATTCTCAAATTTCCTACGGTGAAAAAGACATTTAACAGAGAAGCACTTGAAAGCTATCTTTCTTTCCAGTATTCCGTGCTTGATGAGACTTTTTACAAAAAGATATACAGACTTCCGCCGGCACATTATATTTTGTGGCAGAAGGGAGAGTTTGAGGTTAAGAGATATTATTCGCCTGAATTTAAGGAGGATAACACCATTACCTTTGATGAGGCGGTTTTGAAGATTAATGAGGTGATGAAAGACTCCATTGAGGCACATAAGATTAGTGATACTGAGGTAGGCGGATTTTTGTCAGGAGGTGTGGATTCCAGTTATATTGTAGCGAGAAGTAATCTGGATAAGACGTTCAGCGTGGGATTTGATTATCCGAAATGTAATGAAATACCTCTTGCAAAGACTTTATCCGATTATGTGGGTGTGAAGAACAAGAGTAAACTCATCACCACAGAAGAATATTTTGACGAATTTCCGAAGATTATGAAGCACGCAGATGAGCCGCTATCAGATCCTTCCTGCATCGCACTGTATTTTCTGTGCAGGCTTGCCAGTGAGCAGGTAAAGGTAGTGTTGTCGGGAGAAGGCTCTGACGAGCTGTTTGGCGGCTATAATATTTATAAGTCACCGCTTGCCTTAAAACCGATGGGCATAGTGCCAAGACCGGTCAGAAGGGGTGTCAGAAAAGTGTTGACGAAATTGCCGGTTAATTTTAAGGGGAAAAATTATTTAATCAGAGCCGGTCTTGATTTAGAGGAGAGATATATAGGAAATGCCTATATATTCCATACACAGGAGGTGTATCAACTGCTGAAAAAACCGCTGAAAAAACATACACCGATGAGCATCACAAAGCCGATTTATGGGAAGGTAGCAGACAAGGATGACATTACTAAAATGCAGTATCTTGATATTAACACATGGCTTTGGGGGGATATTCTCAATAAGGCAGATACCATGAGCATGGCACATTCACTGGAGGTGCGGGTGCCGTTTCTTGATAGAGAGGTGGCGAAGGTAGCATTCAGTATTCCGGTAGAACACAGAGTTGACAAGAACGAGACAAAGCGATATTTCAGGAGGGCAGCTAATGAGTTTATGCCGGATATCACTGCCGAGAGAAAAAAATTGGGCTTCCCGATACCTGTCAGAAACTGGTTGAGAGAAGAAAAATATTATGAGATGGTAAAAAAAGCACTTACTTCTAAAGAAGCAGCTATATTTTTTAATACAGAATATCTTGTAAAACTGCTCGACAGGCATTATAATAATAAAAGTGACAATTCGAGAAAAATATGGACGGTTTATGCCTTCATCGTATGGTATCAAAAACATTTTGAAGTGGCATGACAAAGTATGATACAGATTGGATTTAATCATTATGAGTACACAAATGCGTATGGCATCTGTTGCGAGTGGCAGCAGCGGCAATTGTATCTATGTGGGTTCGGACAACACACATATTCTTATTGATGCGGGAGTGAGTAAGAAGCGGACAGAAGTGGGATTGAATGCGAATCATATTGATATCAGGGATATCAGTGCCATCATGGTTACGCATGAGCACATTGACCATATCAATGGACTGGGGGTAATTTCAAGAAAGTATGAGATTCCTATCTATGCCACGGCAAAAACGCTGATAGAGATTGAGAATAATACGAAGCTTGGCAGGATACCCGAGGGGTTATACAGAGAGGTAAAAGAGGACGAGCCTGTCGATATAGGAGATTTACAGATTTATCCGTTTAAAATTTCACATGATGCAGTGCAACCGGTAGGTTACCGGATTAACTGTCGGGATAAATCGGTGGCAGTCGCTACGGATATGGGCACCTATGATGACTATATTGTATCGTGTCTGCAGGGATTGGATGCCATTGTCATTGAGGCAAATCATGATGTGCGTATGCTGTTGGCAGGAAGTTATCCCTATTATCTTAAACAGCGGATTTTGGGCGACAGAGGTCATTTATCGAATGAGGCCTCCGGAAGGCTTATCGATGCGATTCTGCACGATAATATGAAATATATCATGTTAGGACATCTGAGCAGAGAGAATAATTATGAAGAATTGGCATATGAGACTGTCAGAACGGAGATTATGCTGAGTGATAATAAGTACAAGGCAGACGATTTTAATATTTCAGTGGCAAAGAGAGATATCAATTCGGAATTGTTTGCGGTTTAGGGAGATATCAAGGGCAGGATTACCTGTTTTGCCGTTCTGTAAGTGCGGCTGTTGGTGCAGGAGCGTCACTGACAGTCCATGCGGATGAAAAAAACGGTTAAAATTTTTGACATATTAAACGCTTCGGAATGGAGATTAGAATGAAGAAGTCAATCATTACAGTTGTGGGAAAAGATACCGTAGGAATTATTGCAAGAGTGTGTACCTATCTTGCGGATAATCGTATTAATATTCTGGATATTTCACAGACGATTGTCCAGGGATATTTTAATATGATGATGATTGTGGATACTTCTGCTGCTGAAAAAGAGTATGGCAGATGCGCAGATGAACTGGAGGAGTTAGGTAACCGTATCGGTGTGCAGATTAAGATGCAGCGGGAAGATATTTTTAATTCAATGCATAGGATATAAAAGAGGAAAATAATATGTTAAATATATTTGAAGTCAGTGAAACGAATAAGATGATTGAACAGGAGAATCTGGATGTCCGTACCATTACTCTGGGCATTAGCCTGTTAGACTGTATAGACAGTGATTTAGATAAGCTTAATGAGAAGATTTATGGTAAGATAACGATGCTTGCAAAAGAGCTTGTGTCAACAGGAAATGATATTGAGAAGGAATTTGGAATACCGATTGTCAATAAGAGGATTTCGGTTACCCCCATTGCGCTGGTGGGCGGCGCTGCCTGCAAAGCGCCGGAGGATTTTGTGAGTATTGCAAAGACACTTGATAAAGCGGCAAAGGAGGTAGGGGTTAATTTTATAGGGGGCTATTCCGCATTAGTAAGCAAGGGAATGACATCTGCTGACGAGAATCTGATTAAATCCATACCGGAGGCACTGGCTGTAACAGAGAGGGTATGCAGTTCTGTCAATGTCGGCTCTACGAAGACAGGACTGAATATGGATGCCGTCAGACTGATGGGAGAAATGGTGTTAAAGACAGCGGAATGTACAAAGGAGGCGGATTCTTTAGGTTGCGCAAAGCTGGTGGTATTCTGTAATGCACCTGATGATAATCCGTTTATGGCAGGGGCTTTTCATGGTGTGACAGAAGCCGATGCCATTATTAATGTAGGTGTAAGTGGTCCGGGTGTGGTAAGAACGGCACTTACCAAAGTGAGAGGAGAGAATTTTGAGGTTCTCTGTGAAACTATTAAGAAGACAGCCTTTAAGGTTACCAGAGTGGGACAGCTTGTGGCACGAGAGGCGTCAAAACGCCTTGGTATCCCTTTTGGCATTATTGATTTATCCTTAGCACCGACACCGGCGATAGGAGACAGCGTAGCGGATATTTTACAGGAGATTGGTTTAGAACGTGTTGGGGCACCGGGAACGACAGCAGCATTGGCACTGCTGAATGATCAGGTGAAAAAGGGCGGTGTGATGGCTTCTTCCTATGTAGGCGGTCTGAGTGGCGCCTTCATCCCTGTCAGTGAAGATCAGGGAATGATTGATTCTGTCACGGCCGGTGCGCTGACGATAGAGAAGTTAGAGGCAATGACTTGTGTGTGCTCTGTAGGACTTGATATGATTGCAGTTCCGGGGGATACAAAGGCATCTACCATTGCGGGCATCATTGCCGATGAGGCAGCCATTGGGATGGTCAACCAGAAGACAACTGCGGTCAGAATAATCCCTGTCATTGGAAAAGGGGTAGGCGAGACCGTAGAATTTGGAGGACTTCTCGGATATGCACCGATTATGCCGGTCAATTCCTTCTCTTGTGAAGCATTTATTAACAGAGGCGGAAGAATACCGGCACCGATACATAGCTTCAAGAACTAAAATACTGTAGAAAATGATAACTGATTAATAGGAAGCCGGATGAATGTCATAAAGAAAAATATATTTAATTGATATAGGAAAAGGGTGCGGTCAGCACCCTTTTTTGAGTATTACTCCAAAATAATAAGTTCCCGTTCTTCCTCCGCAGGAAGATGATAGCCATATTTTGTCATTATTACCAGTCGGTACAGTGCATCGGCATACATATTGATGGTAAACATCTTTTTGCCGTGCCGGCTTAATATCTCGTCAGATTTTGCGGCACGTGAAATAATAGGGAACGGAGAATTATTCTTGATTCCCGTAAGTAAATCTGCGTGCGCTTTGTGAAAGCCCAGTAACCGGTAATAATATACATAATCGTCCTCTTTGAAAATGGCAAAATCCTCTTTGGTATACTGGAACAACATATAGAGAAGAATGCGGGACATCCTCGTAGAGGTAAAGGTAGGAGAATTACACTCGTTGATAAATTGTGAAGTGTCAAAAAAACCTGTTGAAAGCTTATTAATCCGATTAGCAAGGTCAGGCGTGGCGTCAAATAAAAGCTCCAATTGAGAAGAGGAAAATTTATTCTCAAGGAGACAATGTCCTATGAGTGTGTTGAAATCGGACAATGTGACAGGATAAGTCACTTTAAAGTTTTCCTCAAGATAGCCCAGTGTATCGGAAGGTACCAGTGAAGCTAAGGTTTCTTTGATGTTTAAAAAGGTAAGTACAGACGGTTTGGCATACAATGTGCGTATGGCATGTGCGCTTGCATAGTCATTTCTTAAGCTGCTGCTCAGATAGCCTTCGTCAGAACGCTTGATGGCAATCGGTACGATTTTACTATTGCATTTTTTTAGTGCAGATATGTATTCGATTGCCAGTATGGCATTGGGAGAATTGAGAATTGACAAAATAGTCTCAGCGGAAACGTTAAGTCCCTTGAGGGAGATTGACTTAAGAATCGCATTCTCACGGCTTTTGGCAAAGGAAAAACCGTTCTTCAAATAGGACTGGAGAGTGGTGGAGTAGCATTCATCCTCCGTAATGATAATATCGGATATCAGGGATAAAAGCTGTATATTGTCTGTCTCGCAGCCAAAACAAAGATAATCTATCACGTTCATTTTTTCCAGCATTTTTACGGCACCAAGTGCAAAATAAGCGGCGCTTGACACGGCATAAACAGTGGGAAGTTCTATAACAACATCACAGCCGTTATGGATGGCGGACAGAGTCCTTGCATATTTATCAATAAAGGCAGGCTCACCGCGTTGAACATAATTACCGCTCATCACTGCCACTACACGGTCAGCTCCGGTTCTTTTTTTCGCTTCTCTGATGAGATGGGCATGACCGTTGTGAAAAGGGTTAAATTCAGCAATAATTCCTATGGTTTTCATATGTATCTTCATCTCCTTAGCATAAATATCAGATTCAGTATTTGGTGTACTGGTATTATCATATCATTTTCATCAGGATACGGCAAGCAGGAACATTTTTCGTTGCGTATTTATTTTTGTTCATGTATAA
Source organism: uncultured Lachnospiraceae bacterium (assembly GCA_902767015.1). Taxonomy (GTDB): domain Bacteria; phylum Bacillota; class Clostridia; order Lachnospirales; family Lachnospiraceae; genus Bovifimicola. Next base: position 88,977 of record CACXFV010000116.1, read on the forward strand.
TAAAAATGAGCTGTCATGGAATCATTAGGAGAGGTTTTGTCATGATGAACAATAAAAAAATTACGGAATTTTTTATGTTAATAATGCTTTTATCAGGGATGTGCTTTGAGAATATCAGGGCAGATTTCTGTTTTGGGTATGGCGAAAATGAACAGACCATGACTGCCTTTACAAAAGAGACGCATAATTATACAAACGATGTGGCATACAACGAGGATGTAATGGGGATGAAGCCACACCTGAATTTCAAAAGAGGTATAAGAAGGCTTCATTACAGAAATTATGGCGGAAAGAGAAGCTTTTTTACATTTCATTCTGTTGCTGAGGAACCTTCAGCAGTCAATTTATCAAGGAAACAACTTAGTCCCTGTGTGAAGACCTATGGATATGAATATACTGTCAAAAAATATATTCATGACAAAGACGGAAAAAAACGGTGTTGAATGAATATTGTACCTTGGTACATGCGTAGGCCTATGTCTGCATAGGCTTATTTGTGTACGAAAAAATTAATCAGAATAGAGAGGAGAATTTTTTTGCAGGAGACAAATGGATTAAAAAATAAAGTGGTAGAGGCTGTAACGTCAGTGCTGCCAATTATCATGATCGTAACAGTACTGTGCTTCACCATCGTTCCGGTGCCGACGGATCTGTTTTTATCATTCATCATTGGTTCTTTGATGGTGGTTGTGGGGCTGGGACTGTTTATGTACGGGGCAGATAATTCCATTGCAAAAATGGGAGCCTTGATCGGAGCCAGGCTGACAAAATCCTGAAATATTCATCTTATTTTATTCATGACTTTTCTTTTGGGAATCATTGTTACCGTTGCAGAGCCGGATCTGCAGGTATTGGCCAACAATGTTCCGCATATTGAAACGGCAGTCCTGATTCTTACCGTTTCAGTAGGCGTAGGATTCTTTTTGATGCTTTGTATGTTCCGGATTCTGTTCGGAATCGGACTGAGATGGATATTGATTCTTTCCTATATACTCATCTTTGTACTGGCAGCCTTCTCGGATACCAGATTTTTAAGTGTCGCTTTTGATTCAGGGGGTGTTACGACAGGTCCTATGACAGCGCCTTTCATTATGGCAATGGGTATTGGTGTGGCCTCCATAAGAAGTGACAGAAACGCTGAGGCAGATAGCTTCGGACTGGTAGCATTGTGTTCTATCGGTCCCATTCTTGCCGTTCTTATGTTGGGATTTGTATATTCCGGTGAGGAAGAGACAATTGCAGCCTTATCGGCAGCAAGATATGCGGATACCATAGAGATCAGCCGGGACTATCTTCATGCATTTCCGGAGTATATGCTTGAGATTGCCGTTGCACTGCTACCGGTTATTGGTTTTTTCCTGTTCTTTCAGCTATTTATGCTGAAGCTGAGAAGAGTGCCATTTATACATATCCTGTTTGGACTTTTGTTCACTTATGCAGGGTTGGTGCTGTTTCTCACAGGTGTGAACGTAGGCTTCTCATCTTTAGGTGTCATTCTTGGAAATGTACTGGCACAAGGATACAAGGTATATCTGTTATTACCCATCATTGCTGCAATGGGTTGGTTTATTATTTCTGCGGAACCGGCAGTACATGTTCTTACCAGACAGGTAGAAGAAATCAGTGCCGGCGCAATATCCCAAAAATCGATGAAGCTTAGTATTTCCATTGCCATTGCTTTGGCAATGATACTTTCCTGTGTCCGAGCCATGACAGGAATCAGTATCTTATGGTTCGTGGTACCGGGATATGTGACAGCATTGTTACTGTCCTTTTTTGTGCCGCCTATCTTTACGGCAATAGCCTTTGATTCTGGCGGAGTAGCATCAGGTCCTTTGTCTGCCACCTTTATGTTACCTTTCGTGATGGGAGTCTGCAGAAATTTTGAGGGAAATATTCTTACCGATGCGTTTGGTATTGTTGCGATGGTTGCCATGATGCCGTTAATCACCATTCAGGTCATGGGGGCTGTCGCTGCATTCCGGAGTAAAAAATCCGTATTACCTTTGCAGGAACAGTATGGTGAACATGATATCATAGAATTGTGGGAGGTGAACTAATGCAGTTATTCTTTGTCATATCCGTTCTTGAACGGATAAAAGAAAAGCAAATGATTGCCATTTATTCTGAGCAGAATACATCATTCATACTTACTGTGATGGGACATGGCACCGCCACCAGTGAACTATTGGACATTCATGGTTTGGAGGATACGGAAAAAGTATTAGTATGTACTGTTGCAGGCAGTGAAAAGACAAAAGAAATATTTAAGAACGCGAAGCACAGACTGATGATTGATATTCCGGGAAATGGAATTATGATGTCAGTGCCATTAAAAAGTGTGGGAGGAGGAAGAACTTTGGACTATATTTCCAATAATGAGAAAAAGGACGGCAGTGTGCCGGATATGTCATTTCATCACGAAATGATTATTGTCATATTAAATCAGGGATTTACCGATGTGGTGATGGATGCCGCCAGAGCAGCGGGTGCAAAAGGAGGGACAGCCATACATGCAAAAGGAACCGGAACGGAGATTGCCAAAAAATTCTTAGGTGTTTCTCTGGCGGAGGAAAAGGAAATCATTATCATTGCAGCCTCTGCACAAAAAAAAGCGGGGATTATGAAAGCAATCATGGAAAATGCCGGACCGGATACACCGTCAGGGGCAATCACATTTTCACTTCCTGTCTCGGCAGTTACAGGAATACGGCAGTTGGATGAGTGACATTGCCTGTGAACAGTAACGATTTAATTGATTTACTCGACACAAACTACTTGAAAAAATTTATTGTATACAATAGAAAAATGAGTTATAATATTTCTATGTGTGCAGGGTGTTAAAAGCAGTAAAAAGTATATAACGACATATGCTTTTGGCTGTTGTGACGAAACTATTAATATTTGGAAGGAGAAAAGGTATGGGATTTATTGACACGATAAAAGAGAAGGCAAAGCAGAATATTAAGACAATCGTTTTACCGGAGTCGATGGACAGGAGAACATTTGAGGCGGCAGAGGTAATTCTGAGAGAGAAGATTGCTAACCTCATCATTATAGGAACGGATGATGTGATTGCGGAGAATAGCAAGGGACTTGATATATCCGGTGCCACTGTTATCAATCCTTATGATTACAGAAAGACACAGGATTACATAGATGTATTTTATGAGTTGAGAAAGCCTAAAGGAATGACACCGGATAAGGCAAAAGATCTGATCATGAATGATTACATGTATTATGCATGCATGATGGTTAAGTTTGGTGATGCAGATGGCGTGGTATCGGGGGCGTGCCATTCTACGGCATCCACGTTAAAGCCTTCGCTGCAGATTATCAAGACAAGACCGGGTACAAAGATGGTTTCGGGTTTCTTTGTGGTATGTGTTCCAGATTGTGAATTTGGAGCGGATGGAACCTTTATTTTTGCCGATGCAGGACTGAATCAGAATCCGAATCCGGAGGAGTTAGCGATTATTACAGAGTCTTCGGCGAGGTCCTTTGAGCTTTTGGTGGGTGAGAAGCCAATCTGTGCGCTGCTTTCGCACTCTACAAAGGGAAGTGCCAAGCATCCTGATGTGACGAAGGTGACAGATGCCGTTGAGATTATCAAGAGAGAATATCCTCATATTATGGCTGATGGTGAACTGCAGCTTGATGCAGCACTGGTTCCGGAGGTGGCAAAGCTGAAGGCACCGGGAAGTAAGGTGGCAGGAAATGCAAACGTGTTGATTTTCCCTGATCTGGATGCCGGTAATATAGGATATAAGCTCGTACAGAGGTTGGGAAAGGCAGAGGCATACGGACCGCTGACACAGGGAATGGCTAAGCCGATTAATGATTTATCAAGAGGCTGTACTTCTTCGGATATCGTGGGTGTCGTAGCAATTACCGCCGTGCAGGCACAGTTAAAGAGTAAATACAGATAATTTTTATCAATAAAGCAGACAGAGGATTTTGAATGATGAAGATATTAGTGATCAATTGCGGAAGCTCATCCCTTAAGTTCCAACTGATTAATTCAGAGGACGACAGTGTGATGGCAAAGGGATTATGTGAGAGAATTGGACTGGATGAAAGCAGGCTTGTCTACACGAAGGCAGGTTGTGACAAGGAGATAACCGTGAGTGAAATGCCTGACCATAACAAGGCAGTGAGTATGGTGATACAGGCACTTATGAATGAACAAAGTGGTGTGATTGACAGCCTTTCAGACATTGATGCCGTAGGACACAGAATTGTCCACGGAGGAGAGAGATTTTCAAAATCAGTGGTCATTGATGATGAGGTGGTAAGAGCGATAGAAGAATGTAATGATCTGGCACCACTTCATAATCCTGCCAATCTGATTGGGATAAAGGCATGCAAAGAGCTTATGCCTGATATAAAGATGGTAGCGGTATTTGATACGGCATTTCACCAGACTATGCCATATAAGGCATACCTGTATGGCCTGCCATATGAATATTATGAGAAGTATAAGCTCAGAAGATATGGTTTTCATGGTACTTCACACAGTTTTGTTTCTAAGCGCGTGGCAGAGCTTTTAGAGAAGCCTTATGAAGAGCTCAAGACGATTGTGTGTCATTTGGGCAATGGTGCAAGTATATGTGCTGTAGACAAGGGAAAATCAGTTGATACGAGTATGGGACTGACACCACTGGAGGGACTGATCATGGGAACAAGGTCAGGAAGTATTGATCCTGCCATTATAGAATTTATTGCGGACAAGGAAAATGAGAGCCTCAAAGAGGTAATGAATATTCTGAATAAAAAGTCCGGTGTGGATGGTCTGTCCGGTATCGGAAGTGATTTTAGGGATATCATGAGCGCCATGGAGGAAGGCAATGAGAGAGCAAAGATGACGATGGATACCTATTGTTATCAGGTTGTGAAGTATATAGGTGCATATACAGCGGCGATGAACGGAGTGGATGCCATAGCATTCACAGCCGGTCTGGGTGAGAACAATTCTTACATAAGAGAACAGGTGTGCAATTATCTTGCCTATCTCGGCGTTGAGCTTGATACCGGGCTTAACAAAAATAACGGGGAAGAATTGCTCGTATCCACCGGACAGTCAAAGGTAAAAGTACTTGTAGTGCCGACAAATGAGGAACTGAAAATTGCAAAAGAGACACTGGAGCTTCTTGCGTGTGTTTGACTAAAAGACTAAAGAAAATCGAGAAATATGCAACAGTATATTGAAAAATGTGTCATACTATTTTTGATAAGCTTTTCCTGAGATGGTGTGGAATGAAAAGAAATGCGAATCTTTTATAAATGAACTATCAGGCAAAAGAATCGCTGACGGAGGATTATATTTTAAGGAAAGTGTCAGTCGATTGTGGATATCGTATCAGATATTTGCAATCGACTTTTTTTATATTGAATTGAAGATATTAACATTTGATATCAAAATGTTCATTGAAAATGGATTTTGTGAATTACAATAGAATTGAAGAATGATAAATAATAAAAATGTTAAACAATATATTAAAGTTGAGATTGACTTTTTTCGGCAATGAGACTATCTATGATTATCAATATACTATTTTAGGGGAGGAGAATGTTATAGAAGTGTTATTAAATTATTTTTTTCTAGAGTGATGTGGAGGTTATCAGAGAAAAATATTTTTATGTGTTACATTGTTATCAAGAAGCACATCGCTACCAAGAAGCGTATTGCTGTCAAGAAGAACTTCATTGTCATGATGCAAATGATTATCCTAAAGATGCTGTCATTCAGGCGGATTTTGTAAGTGAACCGATTCCGATGTATGGTACGGATACCGTCGGGCAAGGTATGTTTTCAAGTGAACTGGAGAAAACAATTTTGGCGAGGGACATGGAACTACTGGGAGTCGAAAGCGTAGACAAGGCTTGTAAAAATATTTTAGCAAATAAGGAGATTGTATCCAGACTGCTCAAGGTAGGATTATTGGAGTATCGTGAGGAAGAATTACAGAAGATTACGGCAGTTCATTGGATATAAAATCCAATTCAGTTGATAGTAAGGGCAGAACATCAGAGAATGACTATGATGTATATCATATGTCTGAGGCCAGTCGGAAAGCATTACTTCATGATTGTAAAGAACTGTTAAAATTATTAGATATCATATTGTGGAAAAAATGGAGATGGAAAAAAAGCTATCAATGATAGAAGAACAATTTGGCATTGTTATGAGAAAAAGTTTGAAAGGTAAGGTGAACGATATGTCTACGATAGGAGAGGCAATGGCATTAAAAGCTATCCGACAGGGCTTACAACAGGGAGTGTAGCAGGGAAGAGATGATGCAAAACGAGAAATGATAGAAAATATGCGAAAAAATGGGTTATCAATTGAAAATATAGTGTTATATACAGGAATACCTGCGAGCGAAGTATCCTCTTATATAAAGCAGAAAAATCAAGAACACGATAAAATATTATTCTAAAAATGATACTGAATTTAAGAGAAATAAAGTCGAATCACAGTGGAAATAAAATAATTCAAAAAAATTGGATAAGATATGAATGTCTGTAGATTTCCTGATTGTTATTGATTTTTGGGCATTAGGTTTAGTAAAGTACGCATTAGAAAATGCAAAAAATTTTTATTGACAAACGATGTAAGTATGGTTATAATGGACAAGTACGATTAGAAAAGAGGTAATTTATGTATATCGAATTATCTGATATCCTTTCTGTGAAGGATAAGGAACTTGATATTCAGGCTTATATCGAGATGCAGCGGTTTACGTCTAAAAGTGGTGATTACGAAATTGTAAGTAAGGCTCCGTTTAACGTGCATCTTAAGAACACCGGCAAGAAGCGTTTTAAGCTTGATATGGAGACGGATGTAACGTTGCGTATGCCATGTGGCAGGTGTCTTGCGGATGTTGATTATGATTTGGATATTAAGGTCAGCAGAGAGATTGACATGAACGAGTCAGGGAATGATGATGAGATGGAGGACTTATTTTACATAAGTAACAGTGAACTTGATGTAGAGACCTTTATCTATAATGAGATTCTCGTGAATTTGCCTATGAAAGTTCTTTGCAGTGAGAACTGCAAGGGAATTTGTAATAGATGTGGGGCAAATCTGAATTTGCAGCTGTGTAATTGCGACAGAACAGAATTAGACCCTAGAATGTCAAAAATTCGTGACATTTTCAATAATTTCAAGGAGGTGTAACCGACCATGTCTATTTGTCCAAAG
>CACXFV010000117.1 GCA_902767015.1 uncultured Lachnospiraceae bacterium
AAAAGCACATCCATGCCCAATACATCTGCACCTTCACCAATAATAACTATCTTCTGTAATGGTGCATCCTGATTCCTGCCGGAATAATACTCAATCACTCTGTTAACATTACTAATCAGATATTTTAACGAGCCTGTCGTCTCGTCTCTGTCAAGACTATCTTTAACAATCTGTGCAGAAGCAAGAAGTTCCAAAGCCACCTTTGCTTTTACATTTCTACTCTCCATTACGGAATTGAGCAACAATGACTCGCCATAAGGAATCGTTCTCTGTAACTGCAGAATATTATCACTCATAACAGACACAATCGTCGTATCCATACCAAGCTGTACTACTAATGTCGGTTTTTCATCAATCTGGATTTTAATGAGCTGTAAAGTAGAGTTACCTGCATAATCAACTGCCTTTACCTTCATTCCGAGGATTCCGGCTAAATCAAAATAGCTTTGAACCATCAACTCAGGAGCTGCAAAAACAAGAATTCTTGATTTCTGTTCCTCCTTCGTCTTCTTTTCTTCAAGCACGGTATATGAAAGCACATAATCGTCAATATTTACCGGGAAATATTCTGATGCATTCATATTAACCAGTTCCTGAATCTTATCACGTTTTACTAAAGGAAGTATTACCTCCTTACTTGCTACTCTGGAAGAATTAAGGATAAATGTAACTTCATTTGCTACAATCTGGTCTTCTGTCATAGCGTTTCTAATCGTTTCTGCCACCTTGCTCACATCTCGGATAAATCCATCCTCAACTGCATCCGGTGGTGTTTGTACTGAAATTGCGTGATGAACCATTACTGTGCCTTTAGTCTGCTGCATCTCACAGATTTTAATGAATTCATTACCAACCTCAATAGTTAGTATTCTAGATGCCATTCTCTTAGCCTCCCTCAAAAAAAGTTTTTGTCAATTAACGAACGTATTAACATACCATTCTATAATCTGATTGCCGTATATCATAGAAATAAAAATCCCCATGGATAAATACGGTCCGAATGCCAGCATATGGTCTTTGTTCTTCAATTTCATGTATAGCACATGAAGTACTGAAGCAAGCAGGCATCCTAACACCAAAGAAAGGACAATATTCTTCAAACCAAGTAACAACCCTGCTGCTGCCATGAGTCTTACATCACCGCCACCCATTGCTCTTCCTTTAGTTGCTTTATAAATTATAAATAAAAAACCACTTACTGACACAAAACCCAATATGTAAATGTACCAATGTCTGTAGTCGGTAAGTAATCTTATAATACCTAAAATGCCGATGAAAACATTAAAGGCAAACGGAATCTCAAAAGTCCTCCAATCAATAACACTGAGTGCGAGTAAGGCAGACATGCACAAGCAATATAATATACTCTCAACATTCACTCCCTTTACAATAACTATAATCGCATACCCGAGTCCATTAGTAAATTCGACTAATGGGTATTGTAACGAAAGCTTTGTCTTGCAATATCTGCACTTACCCCTCAGTATCAGAAAACTGACAACCGGTACTAAATCATACCATTTAATCTGCTTTCCACAATTCATGCAATGTGAACGACTGACGACAATACTCTCATGCTTCGGAACTCTGTATATAACAACATTTAAAAAGCTACCTATCATAATCCCATATAATGTAATAATCACTGTCCAAATAACTATCTGAATATTATCTAACTGCATCTCGTTCACCTTAATTATTCTAGTCTGATTTAATTGACATAAGCCTGAGTAACGGAACAGTTACCATATGAATCAACACTAATGTCAACTCTGATCTTGTTCTTTCCGGTACTGTCACCTAATCTGTTCCCACTAAACTGTGAAACCACCAGCTTTGCAAAATTAGCATCTGCATTCTGATTCCTGCCATCCGTGTTGTCAAAAATAGTCTGCTTAAGCGTCGAATCATACTTGAAGATGTATACAGCACTGGAACCACCACCGTTCACCGGACTTACTGCCGGATCTGATGTTGTTCCGTCAGCTATAGCAACCATAACCGCATTATGAACTTCATCTAAATTCTTATTATCCACACCTTTTTTTGCCTTGGATAAATACTTAGTAAGGTTAGGGGTTATGATTGCTACAAGCACAGCCATAATGGCAATGACGATAATCAATTCAATCAATGAAAAACCTTCATTATTTATTCTTTTCATCTCTATCATCCCTAACCTTGATAAGTCTAATTATTTTACAGTAGAAGCCTTTCCAAGATAAACTGTAATCTTGTATCCGTTAGCTGGATCTGCACCATCTTTTAACTCGATTTCAGCATATGCGAATGCTTCTCCACCCTTGTTACCTGCACCTGTCTTTCTTGTATCTGTAATCTCTTTACTTGCTGTAGATGTTGTAATTGCCTGATTTAAGATAGCTGCAAAATCTCCGTCTCTTGATGAGTTAGCAACTGTAACACCTGATGCACCCCATGTCAATGTAATTTTGTTTGTACTCCATACATAACCATAAGGCTGACCACCTGACTCAGCTGTCTCAAAGTCTGCGATACATGTAGCAATCTGTGAAGCGATTTCGTCTGCGTTCTTAGAGTCTGTGTTCTTCTTAGACTTTCCAAGATACTTTGTTAAGTTTGGTGCGATGATTGCTACCAATACAGCCATGATAGCAATAACGATAATCAGCTCGATTAACGAGAAACCTTTGTTGTTCATTTTTTTCATAATTCCATTCTCCTTTTCTTTTTTTAATTATTTTTTATATAAATTGTCCAACCGGTATGTGTTGAAACAATATATATCTAACCGTATTAACCAAATCGTTTAACAATTTGATTATTCTTCGCCGTCTGCCAAGCTGTACATACCAAACATCGGTGTTAAGATTGCCATAATGATGACACCTACAATGCCGGCCAATACAACAATAATCAACGGTTCAATAACTGCTGAAATAGATTCTGTTGCAACCTCCACCTCTTCTTCATAATAGGTGGCTGCTGTTACCAACATATCTTCCATACTACCTGTTTCTTCCCCAATACCAATCATATGTACTATCATATTAGGGAAGACACCGCCATTTCTCAAAGGTTCTGAGAGCGGACGTCCCTGTGCCACCTTTTCTCTGGCTTCCAATACTGCATCTTTAAATATAACATTCTTCATTGTTCTGGAGGTAATCTCTAACCCCTCTATCATTGAAATACCTGAAGCTGTCAGCGTAGAAAGTGTTCTCGCAAAATTAGCGGATGCTGTCTTAACAGTCAAGGTTCCGAAAATCGGTGCTTTCATGGAAATCTTTGCAAATAAATATGTACCCTGTTTCGTTGCTGCAAATAACTTAATTCCAACTACCGCAATTACAATGATTGCAATCAGTACATACCACTTGTTAACCATAAAATCACTACAGCTTACCATAATCTGTGTTAATACCGGCAGCTTCTGCCCCATATCTGCGTACATATCCGAGAACGTAGGAATAACCATAATCATCATCGCAGCTACAACCACTACAATAACTACCAACAGCGCTATCGGGTAAATCATCGATTTCTTTACCAGAGAGTTTAGCTTCGTCTGCTTCTCCAACTGTTGTCCTACTCGGTCAAATGCTGTCTCCAAATTACCTGTTGCTTCACCGGCAGATACCATACTAATCATCATGTTAGGAAATACCTTGCCCTGCTTTGCCATACTGTTCGCAAGGGTCTCACCTTTCTGTACAGATAATTTTGTATCCGAAATTGCCGCCTGCAGTGTTTTATTCTCTGTCTGGTCTGCTAACATATCAAGGGCATCTACAATCGTAACACCGGCTGTCGTGATACTAACAAACTGCCTACAAAAAACGCTCAAATCTCGCGAAGTTACTTTTTTGCCTCCAAACGAAATATTGAAGTCCTTATCCAGTGCACCTTCTTCAGATACATCAATAGGTGTCTTACCTTCACTCTTCAAAAGCCGGATAGCCGCCTGCTTGTCATCTGCGTCTATAGAGCCTTTCACTTCTTTACCGTCGCTACCATAGGCGGTATACTTAAAACTTGGCATTTTCGCACTCCTCTCTTCGAGTTTAATTTATGTATCGTACTCTTTAAGTTATTTTATTATATCATATTGTAGCAAATTTTACTACTTTTTTTCATTTTATTAATATTTTGTTAACAAAATGTCCATTTTTTATATTTATTTTTGTTTTTTTTGTGAACTTTGCACAAACAGCTATTACAATAAGCCTCTTAATCGTCTGTCCATATTGACAACGTCCTGAGCATAGGATGCGCACACTTCTCCGGTAATCTCGCCACGTCTGTATAGGTCGTACAGATCATCATCCATCGTCTTCATGCCCAGCTTTCTGTTTGTCTGAATCATCGACTGTATCTGGTGAGTTTTACCTTCTCTGATCAGGTTCTTAATAGCAGGATTTGTTATCATTACCTCAAAAGCTGCTATTCTTCTCCGCTTATCTGCCGTAGGCAGAAGCTGTTGTGAAATAACTGCCTCTAAAACCATTGATAACTGCACACGAATCTGTGCCTGCTGATTCGTCGGAAATACATCGATGATACGGTCGATTGTCGCCGCTGCACCAATCGTATGAAGTGTTGAAAATACAAGATGTCCTGTCTCAGCCGCTGTAACAGCGATAGAAATTGTCTCAAAGTCACGCATCTCTCCTACAAGGATAACATCCGGATCTTCACGGAGGGCAGCTCTCAACGCATTATTGTATGACTGCGTATCCGCTCCTACTTCTCTCTGATTAATCATACTTCTTAAATGCTTGTGCATGTACTCAATCGGATCTTCCAGCGTAATAATATGGGAGTTAGTATTCTCATTAACAAGATTGATAACCGACGCCAGTGTTGTTGACTTGCCGGAACCTGTAGGTCCTGTAACCAGTACCAGTCCTCTCTTTCTCGTATGCAAATCCTGAACCGCCTTTGGCACTCCCAACTGATCCGGATTAGGAATCTGCGTACCGACAATACGAAGTGCAGCCGCCATAGAGCCTCTCTGTTTAAACACATTGACACGGTATCGTCCGATTCCCGGTACTGAGATAGAAAAGTCCGTCTCTCCTTTCTCATCATAAATCGCCTTATGATGTTTATCCAGAAAACTCATGATTATATTCTCTGCGTCATCCGGCATCAATACCGGATAATTCATATCAATCAAAGCTCCGTTCACACGCATCTTCGGCGGTACACCTACCGTGATATGCACATCGGATGCGTTGTGTTGTGCCGCTCCTCCTAATATTTCTTCAATCGCTATCATCCCGTTACGTCCTCCTTATATGATTTAAAAAGTCAAAGCTTACTCTGACTCATATGTAATTCTCAAAGCTTCTTTAAAAGAAGTAGTTCCTTCTACAAATAATCTGGTAGCACTCTCCGCCAGAGGATGCATTCCTTCTTCCACTGCAATTCTCTTAATCTCATCTGCTCTGGAACCTGCAGCAATCTTGATTCGCAAATCATTGGTAACCGGCATAATCTCATAGGTACCAATTCGTCCGTGGTAACCGGTGTTACCACAGGATTCACAGCCATTCGGTTCATACACCTGAATCTGGTCTATACTCGTGACACCAAGCTTTTCATATACCTCATAGATATCCTGAGTGCCAAACATCTTCTTAAAGCTTGCCTCGCCTTCAATTCCCAACAGTTTCTTTTCCTCTTCTGTCATGAATCTTGGTTTTTTGCAATCCGGACACAATCTCTTAACCAGACGTTGAGCAATAACACCCACCAGCGAATCGCCTACCAGATACGGCTCCAACCCCATATCCACCAAACGGGTTACCGTACTCGCTGTACCATTTGTATGCAGTGTACTGATAACCAAGTGTCCTGTGATAGCTGCTCTGACCGCAATATCTGCTGTCTCACCGTCTCGAATCTCACCGATCATGATAATATCCGGATCTTGTCGGAGAATAGAACGAAGTGCCGCTGCGAATGTAAGTCCGGCCTTTTCATTCACATGAACCTGATTCAGTCCTTCCATATTAGCCTCCACAGGATCCTCTACCGTAATAATATTAACATCCTCCTGATTCAACTCACTGAGCGCCGTGTAAAGAGTAGTTGACTTACCGGAACCTGTCGGTCCGGTAACAAGCACGATGCCATGAGGATTCTTAAGAATTCTGTCAAACTTCGTAAGCTCCTCCTCCGTAAATCCAAGATTCTTCTTATCTCTGGTAAGATTCTCCTTAGAAGTAAGACGCATAACGACCTTCTCACCGTTAATCGTCGGAAGAATAGAAACACGGACATCATAATCCCTACGGTCAACCGTCATGGCAATACGACCGTCCTGTGGTTTTCTCTTCTCAGAAATGTCCATACCACCGATAATCTTAATTCTGGCAACAATCGCTGCCAACAAGTCGATATCATAAGTCATGATGCTGACTAACGAACCATCAATTCTGTAGCGGACTCTGACTTGAAATTCCAATGCCTCTATATGAATATCACTGGCTCTTCGTCTTACACCCTGTTCCAAAATACTTCTAACAAGCTGTACAATAGGCGAATTCTCCAATTCAGAATCGGCACTGTTCTCATCCATATTGATAGCAGCTTTTTCCTTATCCTTCTCCCGCTCTCTCTTATACTGTTCTGCCGCTTTCATCGCCTGCGTGGCGCCAAACAGCTTATCTAACATCATATTAATCTGTGCCTTGGTTGAAAGCACAGGATCTACCTGAAGATTCGTGATAATGGAAATATCATCTATCGTAATGATATCCATCGGATCTGCCATGGCAACCCTGAGTACATTTGGCAAAAGAGGATCATAACCAATCGGAAGAATGGCATTCTTACGCAAGAAATCCTCCTTTAGAAGTCTCACCGCTGATTCATCGATCTTGATTCTTCTGACATCCACATACTCAATATTTAACTGTTCCACAAGAACATCAATAACATCTGCCTCATTGACAAATCCTAATGCAACAACTGTCTCACCCAGCTTGGAATTATCTTCCTTCTGCTTAACCAGTGCTTCCTGCAGCTGTTCCTCCGTTAACAATCCCTTCTGTATAAGACAATCTCCTAATCGTATTTTATTATATCTAGCCATAATATGTACCCTCATTCCGATAACAAAATTTTTCTGTATCTAGTTTATCACAAATCACTATTTTTTAAAAGTATTTTTTATAATTTTCACTATAATTATTTACCTTTTTACATATTTTTTTATCTATTTTCAACAATCCCTGCTTTTTCAACATTTACTTTTTCTTTTATTACCACTATTCACAGACAGCCTCCACCCACACAAAATGAAATACATCATCCAGGATATGCCAGAGACCACCATGCCATACCTGAGAGGGGCAGAGCGATACCTAAGTGTCACCGTATGCTCTCCTTTTTCTATATCCATAGAGAGAAATGCCCCGCCATAAGGTCTTAATTCTGCTTTTTTGCCATCTATGACAGCTTCCCATCCTTTCTCATATGGAACAGAAAGCATTAAAATTCCTTTTTCATCCGCACTTATGGTTGCTTTGATATAATTGTCCCCATATTCCCGCACCTTAAGCACATTGTCCTTAAGCTTCTGATACACTTCTTTCATGGTATCACTGTGATACCTGACAACATCACATTCATAATCCCCCATATCCGTGTCCATAATTCTCAATTCTACCGTATCACCTTGTTCCAATACCCCCATATCCGTAATATAATTGGAATTATCATATACTTTTCTCTGTCTTTCATCCTTGCCTGTCAAATCATTTTTTACTGATGCCATTACAATCCACAGTGGAGTATTATATCCAAAATACATATGTGCCGAATCCTCCACCTGAAATGTCGTCACAGCCCCCTCTTTTGCCACAGGAATTTTTTCAAACATTTCGTTCTGTGTTCCCGTCAGAGCCACACTCAGCCGGTTAAGCTGCTCAAAGGGATTTTGCTTTTTGCCACCGGTATTCTCAAACTCATCATTGACCATAAACCCCAACGGCAGCGCATAATTATTTTTATAGATGTACATCCGTGTCACAGTATCCTCTTTGCTCCCCGTCAAATCCGTCTGCGCTTCCTCTGACACTGTTTTTCCGTAGGAGGCAGAAGTTTCCCTCCTTATTTCATTTTTTCCTATTCTTTTGATTCTGCCATCAGAAGTCTTTTCTATACATCCCCATAACTCATATCCTTCTTTTTGCTCCCACCATTCATCACTCAGAATATATTTTACCGAAAGGATAGCATCTATCAGCGGTGTTGCCCCGTCATGACCATAACAGTTGACACTGCCATCCATTCCCATACTGATAAAAAAATCCACGACTCCCTCATTCAAGGCAGAACAAAAGGCAGAGGTGCTGTGATACCCACTCCACATACCGGCATTGTAAATCGTCATTTTTTCTTTTTCAACACGGAAAAAATTCCCCACTTCCTCCTTCTCCATCTCTGCCAGCGCATACCTGACCATATCGTCATCAGCCATATACTCTTTCCGTAGGTTGGTGCCTGTCATCACCTCGCTGCCATTTATATAAAGCTCCACTGACACAATTACCAGTAAAAGAACAGACATAAGATTTCTGCTGTTAATATGCATCTTTAAACTTCTTTTTTCAGATTTGAGCGCCCCCAGAATACCAATATACAACACTAGAAACAAAATTGTAAAATAGGCTGTTTTTTCGGAATAGACGACTCTTCCGCCGGTGTTTCCCAGCTTCAGTTTCCAAAGCATAACCACATACACGACACAGATAAAAACACTGGTCATAAACATCCGGTCAGTTAATTCCCTCCTATACAATAATGCTGAATAGGACATCACCAACACCAAAAATACATAAATAAAAGAATTTCTTGCAAAAAGTCCATTGGTAAAATGAAAGCCATGCCAGATATAGTCCAATAGATTCAGATTAAAGCTGACAACCATCAGCATCACAAATATAATATAGGCAATTTTTTCCCTTATATTTATTTTTTTATTGAATATATACATCGGCACTAACAACATGACAATAACGGAACAATACATATTAGGCAGCCGATCCAAAACATCTTCTTTTTCAATCAGCATGAATGGTCTCAATGCCAAATCCGCAAAACTATTATAAAGCTTCAGACTATCCGGAAAATGATTGTGACCGGAAGCAGTTCCACCAAGTGCCATCAGGGCAGGTAATATCACAAATGCTGCCGCCCCGCCGGCAAGCAGAGAATAAATAACAAAATCCCTGCCTGTGGCAATTTTCTGCCTCAATGATTTTTTTTCGCTGTCCACAAACATCAGAAACAGATAATACAGAAACAAGAAAATACATATGATAATAGAAATATAATAGTTTGCAATAATAGCATATGTCAGAGAAAAAAAATACAGACCGCATTTTCTCTGTTTGTACAATTTTTCCAATCCCAGTACAATGAGCGGAAAAACCATCAGACCGTCCAGCCACATCACATTAAAAGAATAATGCACCATATAAGCCGAGAGTGCATAACAAATCGATATGATAACATTAAATATATTCTTCGTATGAAATCTGCCTGTAAGATAATAAGAAAATGTATACGCACACACAGATACCTTTATCACCATAAGAAAAGAGACAATATCCACTACATGTTGTTCCGGAACAAGCACTAACAGCCAGTTAAGGGGACCGGACAAATAATAAGAATAGAGTGGCGCATAGCTCCCCCCGAGTCCATTATACCACGAATATTCAAAGCTGCCGCCTTCCCGTATTCTGCGAATAAAGTCACGAAAATACACCGCATACTGGTGATAGGCATCCAGCCTCAAAAATGTATACTTACCAAAAGGATAGATTTCCTTACAGGCAAAGGCAATCATAAACAGCAAAAGCACTGTTAAAAACGCCATCATATGTACTGCGTTATCTGCCACTTTTCTACCAATTTTCTTTGCCACTTCACTCAATTGCTTCATGATAATACTGTATCCTTTTCCTGTTTTCTTTTATATAATTCCATGCCGATAAAACTGAGCACAGACAACAGGCTTAAAATAATTCCTGCCACAAGTCCCGGCGTATGGTACTCAAATGTCACCACATGAAATCCTTTTGATAATTCAATTGCAATAAACGCTCCCTTAAAGCTTTTGATATTTGTTTTCTTTCCATCAACGTAGACAGACCATCCCTTTTCGTAAGGAATGGAGGTATACAGCAGACCATCCTCCTCTGCCTCTATCCGTCCTTTGACATAGGTATCTCCCCATCTCTCTACCATCAATTCTGATTGACTCAAAACTTGATACGCCTTTTCAAAACATTCCGGATGGTAGGAATATGCATAAACCCGATAATTATCACCTTCACTAGGCTTCTCATCGAGAATTTCCAACATCACATCGGTGTCTTTTTGAAGCATTCCCAAATCAGAGATAAAGCTATATGTCATATACCTCACTAAATTTGTCTTTGGATTTTCCTCTCTGCTGCCGATACTGCTTCTGATCACCCACGGCGATATCGTATACTTAAAATATGTTCTCGCCGTCTCGTTTGTCACAAATGTACTTATCTTATCCTCCGTCTCTACAGGTATTTTCTCAAACATATTATCATCTTCACCTGTTATTCCTCTGTAAAAGGTATTCAACGCTTCAAAAGGATTATCACCCTCATCTTTGATACTATCTTCCAGGTTCTTATTGACCATAACACCTAATGGAAGCATATATTTATTCTGATAAATATATAATTTTCGGCTTGTCCTCTTTCCCTCATACTCTGTCTTGTTCTGTTCATGAAGGCTGCTGACAATTTCTCCGTCCGAGAACTGGGTAAGCTCATCATATAACTCCCACTCCTCTCCATACTCCAGCTTTGTGGTACTGAGCAGGTATTTTACCGAAAAGAGTGCCTCTGTAAGGGGGGTCTTTCCGTAGAAGGCATAATAATTAACACTATACTCCAACCCCAGTGAACGGTAGAATTCAATCACCTCCTTATTGGCGGTAGAGGTAAAGCCTGTACATCCATAATAACCATCCCACGCCCCATCATTTGAAGTTCTTCTTTTTTCTTTCTCAATTCTGAAAAAAGTATGGTCGTCCTCCTTCAATTCCCGCACTGCATAAGAAATAATCTCGTTATCTCCTAATATAGAGGAGCGTGTGTGAGTACTATAGATTCCCATGGTTGAATTCATATACAATTCATATCCTGCCATCATTAATAACAGTAACATGAATGCACTTCTTCCTCTACGTATTTTTTTGAGCAGCAATATGATAACCAGATATATTGTAATAAAAATCAGAGTAAGATAGACTATTTTTTCAGGATAAAATATATCCGTATCTGTCCGCCCTATCTTCATCTTCCACAATCCCACAATATACGCAACACACAAAACAATTCCCATTAACATCCTTCGGTCAGACAATTCTTCTAATTGAAGAAGCGCCTCATAAGACATGACCAGCACCAAAAAAATATAGAGAAACGAATTTCTTCCAAACAAGCCATTCGTAAAATGAAAACCATGCCAGATATAATCCAGAATATTCACATTCAAACTGATAACCATAAAAACAGTCAATGCCATATATCCAATTTTTTTGGGGGTGGCAATCTTTTTATTTAACAGATACATCGGAACCAATAATAAAATAATCACCGAACAATACATATTGGCCGAATAATCATTTACCGCCTCCATCAGAATAAATGGTCTCAACGCAATATCTCCTATGGTATTATAAAACTGCAGCTTTGTAGGAAAATCAAAACTGCCCGACTGAGTCCCCCGTAGTGCCAGTGCTGTCGGAAGGATAATCGCAGCCCCACTACAGCCGGCCAAAAGAGAATTAACCGCAAACATTCTCATATTTAACAGCTTCTCTTTGATATTACGTTCCGTTTTTTCCGTCAACACCAGCATTAGATAGTAGATGACCAAAAAAATGCAGATGATAATGGATAAATAATAATTAGAAATTACCGCTAATGCCAGAGAGAAAAAATACAGCCTGTTCTTCTTTTCATGGTAAAGTCTTTCCACTCCTAATATAATTAACGGAAACAACATCAGACAATCCAGCCATATCACGTTATTGCAATATTCTATCACATAAGAAGACAGTGCATAGCATGATGCAATCGTCACCGTAAAGGCGTTTTTAACACCATATTTTTTAGAAAGAAAATAGGAAAATGTCGTACCACAAAGTGATGTCTTTATCAGAATGAGAACATCAATTGTATCAATGATATATTTTTTCGGCAAAAAAAACACAAGCCAGTTAACAGGACTTGCCAGATAATAGGCATAAATGGGAATATAGCCCCCTCCCATGCCTGTATTCCACGAATATTGAAGGCTGGCACCTGATTTCAGCTTGCGATAAAAATCCATCAGAAAGGGGGCATACTGATCAAAGGCATCCACTTTCAGAAAGCTATAATCACCAAAAGGATACACCTTCGTTTCTCTATACGCCATCATCATAACCAAAAATGGTATCACAAAGGAGACCACATAGACCCAGTGATTCCATACTATTTTTTTTATCTTTGTCATGCCTGCTCCTTATCATTCCGGTACAACAGTTTCATCAAAATCGGTGTAATCAGTGAAGAAGAGATGATTAACAGAATCACCGTCGTAAAGTAGGAAGAATCTATCATTTTCACTCCCAATCCCTTCTGTGCCACAATCAATGCCACTTCTCCTCTGGTCATCATTCCCACACCAATTTTCAGCGCTTCTTTTCCCTTAAAACCGCAAAGTAACGACATGAGACCACATCCGATAATTTTTGTCAACAGTGCCACAAGCACAAAAAGGATAGAGAAAATCAGCAGACTTTTTGATATTTTGTCAATATCCGTCTTCAGTCCGATACTCGCAAAAAAAATCGGACCAAACAACATATACGAGCTGATATCCATCTTCTCGGCAATGTACTCTGAATCCTTGATATTACAAAGAATGATGCCTGCCACAAAAGCACCCGTGATATCGGCTATTCCAAAGTATTTTTCTGCAATATAAGCCATCGCAAAACACAAGGTCAATCCAAAGATAGGGATTCTCCTGCTGTGAGGCCATCTTGCATCAAGAAATTTAAAAACATAATAAATCACAATTCCTATCACAATGGAAAACAAGAAAAACAGTGCTGTATTCGACACCACCTTTCCCGGCTCAACGCTGGCGCTTTTAAACCCTATCACAAAGGTAAGCACGATAATACCGATAATATCATCCACAATCGCTGCGCTCAGAATCGTTGTGCCAACCATGCCTTTTAATTTTCCCATTTCCTTTAAAGTTTCTACCGTGATACTGACGGAGGTGGCTGTCATAATCACACCGATAAACATTGCCTCATAAAACTTGTCAGAGCCTTTTGATGCAAAACCATAATAAGTGCTGTACAAAAGATAGCCTCCGAACAGTGGCACCACCACTCCTGCACAGGCAATCAACACTGCCTTTGGGCCTGTCTTTATCAAATCTCTGAGACTCGTACCAAGTCCCGCATTAAACATCAGCATCAAAACACCAATCTCTGCCATCATCGCAAGAAAATCGCTCTGTCTTACCACGCCTAACACACTTGGTCCTATTAAAAGTCCGGCTACAATTTCTCCCACCACCATTGGTGCATGCAGCTTTCTCGCAATAATTCCGCAACACTTTGCTGCAATAATAATAATCGCCAAATCTTTGAATATCTCATATGTCTCCATTTTACGTCTCTTCCTTTCTCCTCCAGCATTTTACAGGCTTTTACCATTTGTGCCGGCCCCTTCGGACCGGCAGGTGTCCATACGCCAGATTCGGCATTGCCCTTAATGTTGCAATATTCTCTGTCACAATTAAAAAAGCAGACATAATATAAGCAATGCTGTCCCGGTCCTCCATATCGTCTGCCGTCGTCTCGTCCTACGCATGAATAGTGTCACCATCAAATACTTCTGCAAACACTTCATCAAGTGCCTGATAAATCTCTTCTCTTCTCATTATTTCTTCTTCAATCTGATATATTGATTTTGTTTATGATAATCTTCCAGCTTAAGCTGCCATTTCGTGTTGCCTTTTTCATCCTCACTGACTTTATCAAATCCCTGTAATTTGTAAAAATCTCTGACCATACCATTTTTAGCGGTAGGATAATAATAACCATAAATCGTATCTACCGATACCCTTTTTGCTGCCTCTGCCAATTCATCCATCATGGCATATTCCATATCCCGCTTTAACACCCTGCAGCTCATAAGCCACAGGTCGATGTCCATGACATTCTCTGTGATATGACCAATCACAACCGATACAATGCCATTATCCCCGAACTTATCCTCAAGGCTTCCATACAGGGTAATATACTGCCTGTCCTGCGCAATCCGTTCTATCTCACTCTGGGTATATCGTCTGGTGGTAAGATTAAACTGATTACTTTTATTCGTCAATTGGGCAATTCTTTGCATATATAGCGGAACGAAAGGTTCTATCCGTGCTTTCATATTTAACGAAAGCAGATAATCTTCATAGTTAGCAAACTGTTTCTCCTCTGCAGCCCGTTTTGCATTCTGCCTGTACATTTCCGTCTTGCCAAAATCCTCCCCGGAAAGGCTGACACATTCAAAGAAGCCGCTCCGATCCAGCCGTCTGATATATTTTTCCGGTCTGTCTCCCATATCCGGTGCGGATACCTCCGGACACTGCTGATATACAATCTCCCGCTCTGCCGGATTATCATCCACGAAGACAATACTGTCCAAACCTATGTTAAGCTCTTCTGCCATTGCTCTTAAATTGGCTGACTTAGGCTCCCAATTTGCCTTAATCACTACAAAGTCCTCTTGCTTTAATGCACTCTGGGGGTGATGAAGACCCGCTATGGCATTGGCAATATCGTTCTTACTGTTGATATTCAGCAAAATTCCCAACTGTTTTTGTGACTGAAGGTACTCCTGAAACTCCAAAAAAGCCTCTCCTATGGCAGTTTCTTTTCCAATCTCCAGATTTTCCACACCGTCATCCCCCACAATGCCTCCCCACAGGGTATTATCCAAATCCAACACCAGTGCTTTTTTATTCTTTCCATAGATTGCTTTTATCATATTCGCTACATTATAGGTCAACACCGGAATAGCAGCAATCGTCAGCGCATATTTATACATATACCAGTAAAATTCATCTGACCATCGGTCAAGACCATAGACAGAGGACTGATAATTAATATCATTGATATATAAATTATCGTGTTCCCTGGCATATTGTGCAAATTCCAGATTAAGCCGCGTGATAAAGTTTACCCGTCCGTGTATGTCAGAGACATCTTTATTTCCCAACAGCCTGTAAAATGGGTATTCAAAATTATTCTGTATCACAGGACATGAAAACCTTTCCCGCAGCTTTTCCCATACAGAAGTATACCGTTCCAATTCACTACGAAACTTCTGTTCAACTTCTGTTTCATCATCTCCCACAACAGGATAATGAAGGATATTTCTGTTGGTGGTATGAATAAAGATAATGTCCGGCGCAAAATGGTCAAGCTCTTCATTGCCAAACACCGCATCCTGATAGAATTGATTATATTCCGATTCATAAAATTCCGGCTTGATACCATAATGCAAAAGAAAAAGTTCAAGCACCAATGTGATATCATTCGTGGTAGAACCACCTAAAATAGCAATCCTTTTCTCTGTCCACTCCCGGTCTGATGATAATAATGTTTTCCTGATACTTTTTTTCTTTCGCATGATATATTCCGAATCAAAAGGATATTCCAGTTCTTTCATGGTACTTTTCCTCTTTTCAAATTATACTAAAGTACATACGTACTTATGATACATCAGACCGCTTGATAAATCAAGCAATCTTTTTCAGCCTGCAAAACAGGAACCCCACCCCGGCTGCATGCCCGGTTGCGGAGCACGGATGCAGGGTGAGGCTGGCTGCGAATAGTAACTGACTTCAAAGAGCTACTATCATTCCAACCCTCTCCTCAGTTTATCCAGCGCTTTCTTCTCAATTCTGCTGACATAGCTTCGGGATATGCCAAGCCGCTTTGCTACCTCGCGCTGTGTCAGCTCCCTATGCCCATACAACCCGTATCGCCTTACAATAATTTCCCCCTCCCTTTTGCTCAGCACACTCTCAATCAGTACTTTCAGTTTTTCCACATCATCATTCAGCTCACACTGTACATCAATCAGTCGTTCATCACTCTCAATCACATCATACAGGCTGATTTCATTGCCATCACCATCTGCACCGATGGGTTCATAGAGTGACACCTCCTTTGTTGTCTTTTTATCGCCACGAAGCAGCATCAACAGCTCATTGTCAATACATTTTGCCGCATAAGTAGACAATTTACCTTTTTTTTCATCAAAGCTTGTGACTGCCTTCATCAGACCTATAGTTCCCACTGATATCAGTTCATCCAGTGTTCTGTTTTTTTCCTGATTGACATATTTTTTAACCACATACGCCACCAGCCGTAGATTATGTTCGACCAGTATGTCTTTTGCTTTTTGGTCACCATCTTTAAAGCATCTCAGATAATATTCTTCCTCCTCACAGCTAAGCGGTTCCATAAATGTTTGCAAAGAAAGCACCTCGAAGCATTTTAATATAATCTATGCCTCAAGATGCCTTTAAGTGCCTTTCCAAGAATTTTTTCTTAACTGCCAACTGTTACTTCTTTTCTTCTCAGTATATCATAGACATTTAGCTTTGTTTCCAAACGGATATACAGCTTTTGTTTCGGATGGGGTGCCGCCTCCATCCGATTACCCTTTTCATCATAAATAGCCTTCACAAGTGTCTCCTCATTGCTGCCATCCGGTCGCATGACCTCTATACACTCCCCCACAGTAAACTTGTTTCGCTGCTCTATCTCATACAACAGTTCCTCCCCTGCTTCTTCCGACAGCTGCGATGGAGAAACACACGTTTTCAACAACTGTTCGCAGGAAATGATTCCGCTTACCTGTCCCAGATAGGTATATTCCTTATTATAGGTGTTACTGTCATATATCTGGGTATTCTCATCAGGCTTTCCGTAGAAAAACCCGGTTGTGTACTGTCTGTAGGTGCACTTTGAAATCTCAGCCTTATAATATGGCATACTTTTTTCATACAACACTCTGTCATTCAGATAATCATCAATGGCTTTTCTGTAGGTTCTCGCCACAGTCGCCACATATAGTGCTGTCTTCATTCTTCCCTCTACCTTAAAGCTGTCAATGCCGGCTTCGATTAAATCCGGTATATGCTCTATCATACATAAATCCTTTGAATTAAAAATATAAGTGCCCCGCTCATTCTCGTAGACCGGCATGTACTCGCCCGGTCTTGACTCCTCTACTACCGCATACTTCCACCGGCATGGATGTGTGCAGGCACCCTGATTGGCATCTCTTCCTGCCATGAAGCTGCTCAGCAGACATCTGCCCGAATAAGATATACACATGGCACCATGCACAAAGGTCTCTATCTCAAGCTCCTCCGGTATGTTCTCCCTAATCTGTCTGATTTCCTCAAGGGAAAGTTCCCTGGCCGTTACAACTCTTTTTGCCCCCTGCTGATACCAGAAACGAAAAGTTCCATAATTGGTATTGTTCGCCTGTGTACTGATATGAATGTCAATATCCGGCAGTACCTCCCTCGCAATGGTAAAAATCGCCGGGTCTGAAATAATCAGGGCATCGGGACCGACTTTCTTCAACTCCTCAAAATAAGCATACGCCGGCTCTAAGTCTCTGTTGTGTGCCAAAATATTAGCCGTCACATATACCTTTACATGGTGCTCATGGGCAAATGCGACTCCCTGCCGCATTTCCTCTATCGTGAAATTCTTCGCCTTTGCCCTGAGACCAAATGCTTCACCACCTATGTACACGGCATCTGCTCCAAATATAACAGCAGTCTTCAATACTTCAAGACTGCTGGCAGGAATAAGAAGCTCCGGTACTCTGCGTTTATCACTATGAGGCTTATTCTCATTATTTAATTGACTGTCAAATCTATCATTCATATTAATACCTCCTGCCTATTGCTAACACAATTGTACATACCAAGTAACTGTTTGACTAGCCACCATTGGCAAAACACCCTTTTTCGACTTTATGGTTCATACTCAAACTGCTTCCCGCTGAAAAGCTTACTTTCGTACACTCACAGATATCCCATCGCCAATCGGAACAATGGTCGTCTCCAATTCCTTCATATTCTTGATATGATACAGGTATTCCCTCATTCTTGAATGTATGGTTCTGTTTCTTCTCTCGATGGCAAACCTGCTCTCAATCAGCTCGCCCTCTCTTAATACGTTATCCGAAATAATGACAGCCCCTTTCGCTGTCATTTTCAAAATTTCTTCCAAATACAAAGAATATTGCGCCTTTGCGGCGTCAATAAATACAAATTCAAATGTCTGCTTCTGACGGTTCAGCTCTTTCAGTATATCAAGCGCTTCTCCTTCTAACAGGGTAATGCGAGCCGCATACGGCGATTTTAAAATATTCTCCCTGGCAATGGGAATCCTCGGTGCATAATTTTCAATGGTGGTGATGCTGCATTTCGGAGGCATTGCCTCTGCCATAATTAACGCTGAATATCCAATTGCCGTTCCCAGCTCCAGAATATTCTTCGGAGCATTCATTCTTATCATCACCCTTAAGAAACTCTCCATCTCTTTGCGGATAATGGGAACCTCTGTCCTGTGTGCCATACGCTCTATCTCATCGTATAATTCTCCATTACTCCTTTCAAGAGAATGGAGATACGAGACTATTCGTTCATTGACTATCATCTTTTATACCTCTTGCATACTGCAAGCTTTGCAAGTAATGCCTTTATTGCCTGCAAGGCTTCGATACTGCCGCTAATACAATTTTCTTACATTTATTCAGTTTCCCCTGTAGCCGGATTATATAAAGCATCCACCAGTTCTTCCCCTGACTTGGAAGAATTAAGCGTATAATCTCCCGGTTCTATCTTTGCTCCCTTTACATCCGGTTTGTAAAGCTTCAGCTGAATAAAGAATATATAGGCATTCCCAACGACACCCTTATCTACCAGATTCTTCGCAATATCCATCTCGTCATCACCTGCGTGAATAGTCACAGTCACATCAATCCCGGGTGCCTTATCAAATCCTTTATCAGAAAAGATACCTTTTCCAAATTGATATCCACCTCTTGCCATAAAAATCAGACCACCGATAAAAATAACATAAACAGCAATCTTTATGGATAATCTCATCATACTCTGTGACGTCTTTTTTAATGTCATAGTTGTGTACCTCTATCCGATAAAGCTGACATCAAAATCCAGCTTCTCCATCATAATGTTATTGATATTCTGAATGCATCTGCAGAGAACCAGCTCCGCTTCCAGATAGTCCTTCACAAGCTTATTGCTAAGAACATCATAATACTCACCCACCAGTTTTCTGATTTCTTCGATTTTATTCATACTGTCACTGTTTTGAATAAAAAAATTCTTCTTTCTATATTCATTGACTCTGGCTAATAAATCCTGATTTTCCTCAATCTCGTTCTTCGCTGAAAGATATTTCTTATAATCTTCACTTTCCAAAATAGCATTAGAAAGCTCTATCACCTTATTCTCCAGTTCCATATGGTGCCTCCTTACTATTCTACCTCCATGATAATAGGCAATATCATCGGATTTCTCTTCATTTTCTTCCACAGATAATCACTAAGACTCTCTTTCACTACCATCTTAATCTTACCCCAGTCAGAGATTCTCTTGTCAATGCAGTCCATGACCTCCTCTGTTACCACCTGCTTCGCTTCCTCGATAAGATTCTCGGCTTCTCTTACATAGACAAATCCTCTCGTCACAATATCCGGTCCTGCCAGAAGCTGGTTACTGTACTTCTCAAGGGTCATTACAACAATGAGAATACCATTTTCTGCCAGATTCTGCCGATCTCTCAGGACGATATTTCCTACATCTCCGACACCAAGTCCATCGACAAGAACACCACCCGCCTGAACATGGTCTACGATTGCCGCCGATTCCTCTCCGATTTCCAGTACATCTCCTGATGAAAGTATAATGACATTGTCAGGTGATACCCCCATGGTCACTGCCAGTTCACCCTGCTTCTTTAAATGTCTGTATTCTCCGTGAACAGGAATGGAATACATCGGCTTTACCAGTGAATAAATCAGCTTAATCTCCTCCTGACATGCATGACCTGACACGTGAGTATCCTGAAATATCACATTCGCCCCTTTTCTCGTCAATTCATTAATGACTCTTGATACCGACTTCTCATTACCCGGTATCGGTGTAGAACTTAATATCACGGTGTCATCACTGCTGATGGTAACCTTTCTGTGGATGGAAGCCGCCATCCTTGACAGTGCCGCCATAGATTCACCCTGACTTCCCGTGGTAATCAACACAATCTGTTCATCAGGGTAATTCTTCATATATTCAATATCAATCAATGTATTCTCAGGAATATTAATATAACCAAGCTCTGAAGCGGTATTAATGACATTGACCATACTTCTTCCCTCAATGATAACTTTCCTTCCATACTTGTAGGCAGTATTGATAATCTGCTGAACCCTGTCTACATTAGAAGCAAAGGTGGCAATGATAATTCTTCTTTTTGTATTCTCCGCAAAAATATGGTCAAAGGTTTTTCCTACCGTCTTCTCTGACATCGTAAATCCTTCACGCATTACATTCGTACTGTCACACATTAATGCCAGAACACCCTTTTTCCCAAGCTCGCCGAACCTTGTAAGGTCAATGGCATCTCCGAATACCGGTGTGTAATCAATCTTAAAATCCCCTGTATGCACAATGATACCGGCCGGCGAAAAAATTGCCAGTGCTGCCGCATCCACAATACTGTGGTTTGTTCGGATGAACTCCACCCTAAAACAGCCAAGATTGATAGACTGACCATATTTGACCACTTTTCTCTTAACCGTCTTCATCAAGTTATGTTCTTTTAATTTGCCTTCTATGATGCCAATTGTCAACTTTGTTGCATAAATAGGCACATTAATCTCTGACAACACATACGGTATTGCACCTATATGATCCTCATGTCCGTGTGTTATCACAAATCCCTTCACTTTATCAATATTATCCTTTAGATAAGTAGTATCTGGTATTACCAAATCAATTCCCAGCATATCTTCATCCGGAAACGCAAGACCGCAATCCACCACGATAATACTATCCTCATACTCGAAAGCGGTAATGTTCATTCCAATCTGTTCCAAACCTCCGAGTGGTATTATCTTAATCTTCTCTTTATTCATTTTTAATTCGTTCTTCAAAACTATATTTCCTTTCTTTCACTTTCATTAATCGTATTGCATGGCACCATCCGTCTTCCCATGCCTCTTATGCTAATTCTGCTTTTCAATATCCACATCCTCTAAAAGCTCCGCAAATATCTTTGTCACGTAATCCATCTCATTATCATCCTCCACCATCTGATAACGGGCTTCTGCCTCCGTATCCTCAGACAAATCCTTCAAAATATAAACAATCTCTTCCCCCTGCTCTGTCTCTCCTTCCGAAACCAACAAATAATTCACGTTATTAATTCGTGTCTGCTCCAACACTGTAAATTCAACTTCCTCCTCTGTCTCATTGTCAACAAATTTAATCTTCTCGGACATATTTTCCCTCACTTTTGTTCAGATCTCTTTTTCAGCGCATCCAAGTATCCCTGTAAAATCAATACAGCAGCCATACTATCTACGTATTTTCTCCTGTCCTCACGTCTGATTCCTGCCTCCATCATAGCTCTGTCTGACGAAACAGTGGTCAGTCTCTCATCCCACAAGTGGACACTCAGTCCTGTCCTGCGCTCTAACATTTCTTTAAAGTTCTGTGTTTTAACACACCTGTCCCCTTCTGTATTATTCATATTCTTAGGGTAACCTAACACAATCTCACCGACATCGTATTCTTTGAGCAATGCCTCTATTCTGGCAAGTGTCTTTCTTAATTTATTCTCATGCTCTCTCCTGATAATCTCTATGGGCTGTGCTGTGATCAGCAGCTCATCAGAAATAGAGACTCCAACTGTCTTAGAGCCGAAATCCAATCCTATTATTCTCATATATCGTCATTCTTTCCAAAGCTTCATTGTGATATTCTTATCTAATTCTTATGATTGATAAACTTATTGTTGATATAATATGTAAGCGCCTCCTCAATAAGCTCGTCCCTCTCTGCCCGCATAATAAGGCTTCTCGCGCCGCCATGACTTGTAATATAAGTCGGATCTCCTGACATAATATACCCGACAATCTGATTGACAGGGTTATATCCCTTCTCCACCAGTGCCTTGTAGACACGCTCTAAAATCTGTGATACCTCTATATTAGCTTCGTCTGCTGTTGCTTTAAAATACTGTGTATTGCTAAAATTGTTGCCCATCTCTCATCCTCCGCTTCGCCCCTGTGTCTATTTCTTCCTGTGAGAAATATTCCATCTGTGCGAATCTCTCCTTTCACCAATATTAAAACCTCTTTATCACATCACGCTCAAGATATCTTTATCTATTCTAATATAAAACTCAAAAGATAGCAAGTATTATTTCATTATTTAGTAATTCACGTGTCTCAACTTGTATGATTCTGTTGGCGAGATTTTCTTCTGTTTTCACTGCCACCTTGAGATATTCCCTTGTGTGTCCCACAAAAAATGTCTCGCCTTTTATCTCTATTCTTTCCTCAAAAAGTACATTTATGCGGCGATTCAAAAATTTTTCCATATAATTTCTGCGAAGCTTTTCATCTAACTGTAATAACTGACTGCTTCTTGCAGCCTTGACGCTGTCCTCCACCTGGTGTGCCATCACTGCTGCTTTGGTTCCTTCTCTCTTAGAATATTTAAAGATATGCATCTTCGCAAAGTTCACTTCCATAAGAAGCTTTTTACACTCCTCAAATTCCTCCTGTGTCTCCCCCGGAAATCCTACAATGACATCCGTTGTAATCGCTGCCTCTTTGAAATATTCCCTGATAAGCCGGCACCCCTCCTTATATTCCTCTGCCGTATACCTTCTGTTCATTCTTTTGAGAGTGGCATCACATCCACTCTGCAGAGACAAATGAAAATGAGGGCAAAAAGCTTCTACCCTTTTTAACTCCTCCAGAAATTCTCTTGTGATGATTCTCGGCTCCAGGGAACCCAGCCGTATTCTCTTAATCTCTTTTTTTCCGCCAATCTGTTTAATCACATCAATCAGGGACACAGACCTGACCTGCTCTCCCTGCCCCTTCTCATTTCTGAAATCAATGCCGTAAGAACTCAGATGGATTCCGGTAAGCACAATCTCCTGATACCCCTTTTCAATAAGCCTGTCCACTTCACTCAAAATATTTTGAAGCTCCCTGCTTCTCACCCTTCCTCTGGCATATGGTATAATACAATAGGTACAGAACTGGTTGCAACCGTCCTGAATCTTAATATAAGTTCTTGTCTTTTCTTCCATACCGTCTATCTTTAATTCCTCAAACTCATGCCTTACACCGGTATCATTAATATCAATCACATCATTAACCCGCTGCTCCACAATCGCTACAATATCTTTCTTTCTGTCATTACCCACAATGATATCAATCGCCTCATCTTTTTCGAGGGTATCACAAAAAGCCTGTGCATAGCAGCCCACAGCCACCACCAGTGCATCCTGGTTCATTTTTTTAGCCTTATGCAGCATCTGCCGGGACTTTCTGTCTGCAATATTTGTCACCGTGCACGTATTAATAATATAAATATCTGCTCCCTCCCTAAAGGGAACAATCTCGTATCCATGCTCTTCAAACATCTTTGCCATTGCCTCTGTCTCATAGGCATTTACCTTACAGCCGAGACTGTGCAATGCTACTTTTGTCAAATTCATTTTCTCACACTTTCTAAAAATTTCTGTTGACTTTTTACTTCATAAAATGTAGTATATATGTGTCAGTGATAAATTTATTCACTGTACAACACTATTTATTATCCTGATAGGAGGTATTAATTATGAAAACAGTTAAAATATGTTTAAACTCGATTGACAAGGTAAAGGCATTCGTCAACGATATCACAAAGTTTGATTCTGATTTTGATTTAGTATCAGGCAGATATGTTATCGATGCTAAGTCTATCATGGGCATTTTCAGTTTAGACCTTTCAAAAGATATAGACTTAAATATTCATTCTGAGGACAATATTGATGATATCCTTGCTGTATTAAAGCCTTATATTGTTGAATAATCGGGTTTTCACTACATAGCTTCTATGTAAAAAACTGCTACTGCTGCCATAATGGCAGCAGTTTTTTTCATTTTGTTGTAACTGCCCCACTGTTACGATACCGTTTTATTGCGGCGCGCACATGACAACCTCCACTGTCTCAATCGCACTGTTTACCAGTTCTTCCATCTTTTCACCAAGCTTCTGCTCCGAATTTCTAATGACATTGAGATTCGGTTTGGTAACCGGATGCTTTGCAACAAAAATCGTACAGCAATCTTCATAAGGAAGGATAGAGGTCTCATATGTGTCTATCTTACAGGCAATATCGATAATATCCTGCTTGTCAAAGGCAATGACCGGTCTGTACACCGGAAGCTCACACACTTCATTCGTAGTGTTTAAGCTCTGTAGTGTCTGACTGGCAACCTGACCGATACTCTCTCCCGTAATTAAGCCCAGACATCCCGACTGCTTCGCAAAATGTTCTGCAATCCTCATCATATATCTTCTCATGATAATCGTCAGCTCCTCATGAGGACAGGTTTCATAAATGTACAGCTGCGGCTCCGTAAAATTGACGATATTTAATTTAATCGTGCCGGAATACTTCGCAACATGCTTGGCCAGATCGATGACCTTCTGTTTTGCACGCTCACTGGTATAAGGAGGTGCATGAAAGTAAACAGCCTCAATCACAACGCCTCGTTTTGCAATCATATAGCCGGCTACCGGACTGTCAATTCCCCCCGACAAAAGCAGCATGGCTTTACCCGCTGTTCCTATCGGCATTCCGCCTGCTCCTTTGATTTCCATTGTATAGATATTAATCTGCTCCCTTATCTCAACATTGACCATGACCTCCGGTTTATGCACATCCACCTTAACCCCTTCAAAGGCATTCAGGATTCTTTCGCCCAACTCCATATTAATCTCCGGCGATGAAAGGGGATAATTCTTTCTTGCTCTTCTGGCATTCACCTTAAAGGTAAAATTCTTTTTCGGATATACTTCATCAAGATAAGCGATTACTTTTTCTGCCAGATCCTCAAAACCGTTATCTTCAATCTGTACCAGCGGGCAGATACCGACGATGCCAAATACTGTCGTCAGTGCCTCCACTACCTCGTCATAGTCAAAGGGCATCTTGGCACAGGCGTAAATTCTGCCGGAGACTTTACTGACCTCAAACTCGCCCTCTACCTTCTCTAATTTAAGCTCAATCTGTTTTACCAGCGCATCCTCAAACACATATCTGTTCTTTCCCTTTACACCAATCTCGGCATATTTTAATAAAAATGCTTTAAACATTCTTTCACCTCGTTCTAAAATTCATTCTCTTTATCCCAATCATATCCGGATAAGCTTTTTTACTACTTTCTGGTATATTTTCTAAGCACCGGCAATAACTCTTTTATCACTTCCAATGCATAGTCCACCTCTTCTCTGGTGGTAAAAATACAAAAACTGAACCTGACAGCCGATTCTATCTCCTCTGCTTTCAGCCCCATCGCTTTCAGTGTAGCACTGACCGCATGCTTATTAGAACTACAGGCGGAACCCGAAGATACATATATCCCCCTGTCCTCCAGGGCATGCAGCAGCACCTCACTTCTGACACCCACAAAACTGACATTCACAATGTGGGGAGCTGCGTCTCTGCCGGCGCTGCTGTTTACCTTCACTCTGTCAAGCTTTTCCAGCTCTTCTATCATATAATCCTTCAATTCATACAACCTCTCCACATTCTGTGAAAGTGAAGAATACACCACCTCTGCTGCCTTACCTATCCCTGCAATTCCAGGCACATTCTCTGTTCCCGAACGCATGCCTCTTTGTTGTCCTCCGCCAAAGAGAATAGGCTTTATCTTAACCTTATCCCTGATATACAGAAAACCAATCCCTTTCGGACCGTGAATCTTGTGACCGCTGACAGACAACAAATCAATGTGCTGTCTTTTCGGATAAATTTCATATTTTCCAAATGCCTGTATGGCGTCCACATGAAAGATAATATCAGGCTTTTTGTTTCTGATGATCTGTGAGATTTCATTAATCGGCATTACTGCTCCCACCTCATTGTTGACATACATAACCGAAACCAATATGGTATCGTCACTGATGGCATTCTCTAATTCCTGAAGCTCCACAACTCCTCTGTCATTGACCGGAAGATATGTCACACGAAATCCCTGTTCTTCAAGAAATGCCATTGTATAGAGAACCGAGGCGTGCTCTACCGCCGTCGTAATAATGTGTTTCCCACTTCTCCGGTTCGCCAGCGCTATTCCGATGATGGCAAGATTATTGGATTCTGTTCCACCGGACGTAAATAAAATCTCCTTCTCCTCCACTTTCAAAAGCTTTGCAATACAGGAAGCCGATGCCTTTATATGTTTTTCTGCTGCTACCCCCTTTAAATGCATGGAGGAGGGATTGCCATAATCCTGCTCAAAGGTTTTTTGCATGATTTCTTTTGCCTCCCCTATCACCTTCGTTGTTGCCGAATTATCTAAATATGCTTCCATCTGTCTATACCATCCTTCCTAAAGATTCTCAAGCCTGAACATAATGACTGATACAATCATCAATCCCGCTGTCTCTGTTCTCAATATTCTTCTTCCAAGGGAAATTCTCTCTAATTGATGCTGTGTGGCATATGCGATTTCTTCCTCTGCGAAGCCCCCCTCCGGTCCGATAAATATTCCGATATTCATCCCCTTTTCTACTCTCTGTATCATTGATTTTGTCGCAGCCATATCTTTATAATTTTCGTAGGGAATCATATTCAATTCAAATCGCTGTGCATACTGTACTGCCTCTTGAAAACTCATAATCCGGCTGACCTGCGGTATAATGCTTCTTCTGGATTGCTTTGCAGCACTCTCAGCGATGCTGCACCAACGTTTCAGCCGGCTCTCTTCCTTTTTGCTGTCAAGCTTCACCACTGTTCTCGCTGTCTTTACCGGAATAATCTCATAGACACCAAGCTCCACTGCTTTCTGGATAATCATCTCCATTTTATCTGATTTGGGAAGTCCCTGAAACAGATAAATCTTTGCCGGAAGCTCTGTTCCTTCAAAGCTCTGCCTGCGAATACCCGCTACAAGCTTCTCATTTCCCATGATTTCCAGCTCACAGATGTAATCATTTCCATTTCCGTCACTGATCAAAAGGCTTTCTCCCTGTTTCATACGAAGTACATTTTTGATATGATTGACATCACATCCTCCGATGAATATTTTATTTTCCTCTAAATCCACCCTGTCAGGTGATACAAAAAAATGATGCATAGCTTGTCTCCCTTTTACCTAATCAATCACTGATCCGAACAAACACTACCTTCTTCGTGCCGTGACACTTACCCAATCCTTCTGCCTTGTCACTTCAACCACTACAAATTCCTCATTCTCCTCAATGGCCTTTACCACTTCTTTTTCTTTGCTTTCGATAATCCCCGAAGTGATAAAGATGCCTCCGCTTTTCAGATGGGGTGCCATCATTCCCGAAAGCGGAATAATAACATCCGCCAGAATATTTGCCACCACAATATCATAGCAATCATATCCTGCCCTGTGCTGTAATTCCTGATTCTGTATGATATTGCCCTCTATAAATTCGATATGTTCGAGGACTTCATTTTCAATGGCATTTTCCTTCGATGCCTCCACAGCACGTCTGTCAATATCTATGCCAAGGACGGAAGCCGCCCCTAACTTTCTTGCGATGACTGAGAGTATACCACTTCCACACCCTACATCTAAAATCCTTAACTCTCCGCTCTTCGCTCCAATATACTTTTCTAACTGTCTGATACAGAGCTGTGTGGTCTCATGCAGTCCCGTTCCGAAAGCAGTCCCCGGGTCAATTTTAATAACCATATCGTATTCCGACTCATTTTCCACCTGTTCCCAGGTAGGTCTGATTAAAATTCCGTCTACCGTAAATGGCTTGAAAAATTCTTTCCATTTATTCACCCAGTCAAGTTCATCTGTCACGGACTCTGTAATTGTCACATCTCCTGTATCGACATATTCTTTCAGCTCTGCCACATCTGCCATGATGCTGTCTAGAACACGCTGCTGCTCCTGACTGTCTGTCTCCATATCCATATAAAATATCACACGGGCTTTGCCATCATCTGACAATTCCGGAAGTATGTCGATATACATTGCTTCCTTATCCTTGTCTGATATCTGCTGTTTATCCTCTATCTCAAAACTGTCGATTCCATTTTCCATCAGGACTGCTCCTATCGGCTCAACTGCCTGTGTTGTCGTCGTAAGGACAAATTTCTTCCATTCCATACTGTCTCCCTTTTCTGATACCTGTGAATAGCATCGTCTCTTTGCATCGTCACTATTCCGGTCATTTAATTAGTTGTCTTTTTTCTGCCCCTTCCCTTTGATTTTGCAGTATTTTTGAATACCATGACCGTTCTCGGTCCGATAGAAGTACTGTTACCGGTAATTGTCTGTCTCCGGTCTTCAATATATCCTTCTTCCTCCATAGTATTGATGACAATCTGCCATTTGTATTTCGAGGAAATATCAGGCATGGTAAATGTCTGCGTCTCCCAGAAGGTATTGATGGCAATATAGATTATCTCATCATGCTCCTCCTCCACCTCATCTCTGCCTGCAAACATCACACCGATAAATTTTGTGTCATTATCATACTGATTTTCAAACGGTTCTGTTCCATGTGTGCTAATCGGCGGAAATCCAAGGGAACAGACCTTTCCGTTTCTTCTTAAAATATTGTAATCCTTTCTAAACCTGATTGTTCTCTTAAAAAATTGAAAGATATCTCTGTTCTTGTCCAGCAGCCTCCAGTCTAACCATGAAATGATATTATCCTGACAATACGCATTGTTATTGCCAAAAGCGGTATTACAAAACTCATCACCTGCAAAAAACATCGGAATACCGCGGCTGCACATCAAAACGGTACAGGCATTCATGATCATTCTTTTTCTTAAACGATTGACCTCCGGATCCTTTGTCTCACCCTCAGCACCACAGTTCCAGCTCAAATTATCATTCCCGCCGTCTGTATTATTCCATCCGTTGACCTCATTATGCTTGTGATTGTACGCATACAAGTCATACAATGTAAAGCCGTCATGACATGTGATAAAATTAACGGAGGCATTACTGCCACGATAATGCTCATCATAGAGATCGGTGGAACCCGTTATTCTGTTAGAAGCAAGGTAAGCACCGCCGCTTCCCTTCAGAAACAATCTGATATCGTCTCTATATCTTCCATTCCATTCTGACCATCTGTTCCATGATGGAAAACTTCCTACCTGATACAGTCCGCCGGCGTCCCATGCCTCTGCAATCAGTCTGACATTGCCAAGCACCGGATCAAAGGCAAGGCTCTGCAAAAGCGGTGGCTTATTCATCGGTGAGCCGTCTTCATTTCTTCCCAATATGGTAGCAAGGTCGAACCGGAAACCATTCACCCTGTAGTTAATTACCCAATACCGCAGACACTCCAATATCATCTGCTGTACAATGGGATGGTTGCAGTTCAGTGTATTGCCGCAACCGCTGAAATTATAGTAGTATCCGTCAGGTGTCAACAGATAATAGATATTATTATCTATTCCCTTGAAGGATATGTAAGGTCCCAGTTCATTGCCCTCAGCCGTATGATTGAACACCACATCCAGAATCACTTCTATGTCGTTCTCATTTAATTCCTTAATGAGCTGCTTTAACTCATTACCCTCTCTGTTATATTCTATCTTGGATGTATAACT
The DNA here is from genome assembly GCA_902767015.1 of uncultured Lachnospiraceae bacterium. Classification (GTDB taxonomy): domain Bacteria; phylum Bacillota; class Clostridia; order Lachnospirales; family Lachnospiraceae; genus Bovifimicola. The sequence goes on from CACXFV010000117.1 coordinate 30,008, forward strand.
GGTATTAGGTGCAAAAAAGCTGATGGGATTATAGCCCCAATAATCTAACAGTGTATTGCCATTGACCACTCTCTTGTCTCTTGTCTCATCAAATTCAAAAATCGGCATCAACTCCACGGCATTTACACCCAGCTCTTTTAAATAAGGTATCTTCTTTCTAAGTCCTTCAAAGGTCCCCCTCTCCTGCTCTGTGATGCCAGATGACGAATCCTTCGTAAAACCACGCACATGCAATTCATAGATAATCAAATCCTCCATCGGCCGCACCGAATTATGAAAATCTTCCCAGTCAAAGTCGTTTTTTACAACTCTTGCCTTATAGACATTATTCTTACCTACCGGATTGCCCCAGACACTCTGACCTGTCACGGCTCTCGCATAGGGATCTAATAAATACTTCGTCTTATCAAATATGAGGCCGTTCTTAGGATCATATGGTCCATCCATTCTATAGGCGTACTCAAATTCCTCTATATCAAGGCCGAATATAATCATCGAATACACATTTCCAATCTTGTAATGTTCCGGAAACTTTATCACCTCATAGGGTTCTGATTCTTTTCTGTGAAATAAAAGTATCTCACAGGAGGTCGCATTGTGTGAATGAATTGTAAAATTTACGCCGCCCGGTATGGCCGTGGCACCGTTAATCTCATACATGCCCGGTCTTACATCATATCCATTAATATTGTCAATCGGAACCATATGGAACTTTTTTACGTTTGGCTTATTCATTTTTCCGTTTGTATATCCTTTCCCAATTCAATATTTCGTCAAAAACTGCCTTTTATTGTACCATAAGTTTCCGGCTACTGCAATCGCAACCTAAAAAGAAAGTGGAAGCCTTAACCAAATAAGCAAATCCTCTGTGCATATCGGTTAAGGCTTCCACTTAATAACAACTTGACAAATAGCTGCTTCGCTTAGTATCTTTATGAATTCTGTCCCTCGAAGGAATCTTTTATCTTATCAAAAATTCCTTTCTTCTTCTTTTCCTTTTCTTCCTTCGGCTTTTCTTCCTCTTTACCTACGTTGAGGCTGCCACCCATGGCATCATCAAAAGCTCGCAGTGCCTCCTTCTGCTCGGCATTCATCCTCTCAGGCACCTGAACCACTAAGGTAACAATGTGGTCGCCTCGCACCTGCTTATTTCTCAAGGTAGGAATGCCCTTGTTCCTCAATCTGACTTTCGTATTGGTCTGTGTACCCGGCTTTATGTTAAAGAGCACTTCGCCATCAATGGTCTTAATCTTGATATCGCCTCCAAGCGCTGCCTGTGCAAAGGTAATCGGAGAGTCGGAATATACGGTATAATCCTGACGTTCAAACAGCGGATGCCTTGATACGGCAACTTCCACAAGCAAATCACCACGCTCGCCGCCATTGATGCCCGGCTCGCCCTTGCCTCTTATCCGGATGCTCTGTCCGTTATCAATGCCTGCCGGCACAGTAACCTGAATCTTCTTTCTGCTGCTCTTGTAACCGGTTCCATAGCAGTCAGGACACTTATCCTTCACGACTTTACCATTTCCTTTACAGTCAGGACAAGTCTGCACATTCCTTACCATTCCGAAAAGTGACTGTTGGGTGTATACAATCTGACCTTTGCCGCCACACTTTGAACAGGTAACCGGGTTGGTTCCCGGCTTAGTGCCAGAGCCATGGCAGGACGTACATTCATCCTTCAGTGTCAGTTCAAGCTCCTTTTCACAGCCAAATGCTGCCTCCTCAAAGGTCACTCTGATGCTGGTTCTGATATTGGCACCCTTCTGTGGTGCGTTCGGATTTCTGCTTCTTCCGCCGCCGAACATGCCGCCAAACAAATCTCCAAAGATATCGCCCATGTCATCAAAGTTAAATTCAAAGCCGCCACCACCGGCGCCGCCATCAAATGCCGCATGGCCGAATTGATCGTACTTCTGCCTTTTTTCCTTATCACTCAATACTGCATAGGCCTCACTTGCCTCTTTAAACTTTGCCTCTGCTTCCTTATCTCCCGGATTTGTGTCCGGATGATACTTCTTGGCAAGTGCCCTGTATGCTTTCTTAATCGCTGCATCATCGGCATTCTTATCTACACCGAGCACCTCATAATAATCTCTCTTATCCGCCATAACAATTCCTTCCTTTTCACTATGTGCTGAAAACGGCTTATCAAATACAATGATTTAATCAAGCGGAATTAAACTTCTCTGTAATCACCATCTACAACATCATCATTTGCACTGCCCATATCCGGTCCTGCACTCTGGGCGCTGCCCATATCCGGTCCTGCACCCTGAGCACCCTGTGCCTGCTCATACATTTTAGCAAATAAGCTCTGTGCACCTGTCATTAACTTCTCCTGTGCCGCCTTGATATCTGCCACCTGAGCATCTGTCATATTCTCTGCATCTGTAGAATCTACCAAATCCTTCAACGCCTTTAAATCTGCCTCTACATTTGCCTTGTCATTCGGATCAATCTTATCACCGGCTTCATCCAGCGCTTTCTGTGTCTGGAATACCATGGAATCAGCTTCATTTCTGGTGTCAATTGCCTCTTTACGTTTCTTATCCTGTGCCTCAAACTCTGCTGCTTCTTTTACTGCCTTATCAATTTCCTCGTCAGACATGTTAGAGCCTGCTGTGATAGTGATATGCTGCTCCTTGCCTGTTCCAAGGTCTTTTGCGGATACATTGACGATACCGTTCGCATCGATATCAAAGGTAACCTCTATCTGTGGCACACCACGTCTTGCCGGCGGAATACCATCCAATCTGAACTGTCCCAGACTCTTATTGTCTCTTGCGAATTGTCTCTCACCCTGTAATACATTGATATCAACGGCGCTCTGATTATCTGCTGCCGTAGAGAATACCTGACTCTTCTTTGTCGGGATAGTTGTATTTCTCTCAATCAGCCTTGTAGCGATACCTCCCTGTGTCTCAATAGAAAGGGAAAGCGGTGTTACATCCAAAAGTAAGATATCACCTGCACCGGCATCGCCTGCCAGCTTACCACCCTGTATAGAAGCACCGAGAGCGACACACTCATCAGGGTTAAGACTCTTGTTAGGCTCCTTTCCTGTCAACTGTTTTACCTTATCCTGAACAGCAGGGATACGGGTAGAACCACCTACTAACAATACCTTTGCAATGTCTGACATATTCAGTCCGGCATCTTTTAACGCATTCTGTACAGGAACTACGGTTCTCTCTACCAGGTCACTTGTCAGCTCATCAAACTTAGCTCTTGTCAGAGTCATATCAAAATGCTTCGGTTCTCCGTTTACCACAGCAATGAACGGAAGATTGATATTGGTACTGGTAGCGGATGAAAGCTCTTTCTTTGCCTTCTCAGCAGCTTCCTTCAATCTCTGCAATGCCATCTTATCGGTACTTAAATCAACACCCTCTTTTGATTTAAAATCATTAATCATGTAATTGGTGAGATGCTCATCAAAGTCATCACCACCAAGTCTTGTATCACCGTTGGTAGCAAGCACCTCAATAACGCCATCGCCGATTTCGATAATTGATACATCGAAGGTACCACCACCTAAATCGTATACCATAATCTTCTGTTCTCTCTCATTGTCAAGACCATAGGCAAGTGCAGCCGCTGTAGGCTCGTTAATGATTCTCTTTACCTCAAGACCTGCTATCTTACCTGCATCCTTTGTTGCCTGTCTCTGTGCATCATTAAAGTATGCCGGAACGGTAATAACTGCCTCTGTCACTTTTTCTCCAAGATAGCCTTCTGCGTCTGCCTTTAACTTCTGGAGCACCATAGCTGAAATCTGCTGCGGTGTATAGTTCTTGTCATCAATCTGTACCTTGTAATCCGTACCCATATGTCTCTTAATGGATGAAATTGTTTTCTCTGCATTGGTTACTGCCTGACGTTTTGCCGGATCACCTACCAGCCTCTCGCCCGTCTTTGTAAACGCCACTACGGAAGGGGTAGTTCTAAGTCCCTCTGTATTTGCTATGACGGTGGGTTTACCGCCCTCCATTACTGCTACACATGAATTAGTTGTACCTAAATCAATACCTATTATTTTACTCATGATAAATTCCTCCTTTATATACTGTTGTTCTATTATTGCTTTATTTAGAAAATTAATAGTTGCAATCGCTAATCAAACGGGTAAGGTACTAATTGGCTACCTTGACCATACTGTGGCGCACTACGGAATCCCTGTAGGTATATCCCTTCTGTAACACCTCTGCCACCACGTTTTCTCCTAGATTCTCGTCCTCCACATGCATGACCGCATTGTGAAGATTAGGGTCAAACTCTTTTCCCATGGCCTCAATCTCTTTGACACCGGTATCCTCCAGTGTCTTTATAAGCTGCTGATAAATCTTATCCATACCCTCTGCGAAAGGTGTCGCCTTCTCCTCCTCGGATATGGCACGAAAGCCTCTCTCAAAGTTATCCACTACCGGAAGAATCTTCTCGATAATATCCTTTGCACCGATTTCGTACATCGCTGACTTTTCCTTTTCCGAGCGTTTTCTGAAATTATCAAATTCCGCAAAGGTACGCTTATATTTATCGGTAAGCTCCTCTATCAGTTCATCCTTTTTGTCCTTTTTCTTTTCTTTCTTGAAGAAGCTTTTCTTTTCACCTGTTTTTTGTTCGTCATCATTCTCCGTCTCACCGTCATCATCAGACTGCTCTGTCTGTCCGGTGCCGTTTTTCTTCTCGTTGTCTGTATTCTCTGCTGTCTCGTCCTCTTCCTTTGCCGTTGAAAAAACTTCCTCCTTATTATCCGTAGTTTCTTCTGATTTATCCTGTTCTTCTAAAATATCTTTCATAGCATCAGCTCCATCTGTCTTTATTTCCTGATTGTCCACTAATCATTCCACCTTTCCGCTAACCGTCATGCTTTTTAAATCTGTCATCCAACTGTGACTTCACGACCTTCAGTGCCTCAACCACCTTTTCGTAATCCATCCTCTTAGGACCTATAATACCAATGGTACCTGTCACTCCCTCCTCAATCTCGTATGTCGCGGTAACAACACTGCAATCCTTCATAGACTGCACCGGTGTCTCATTGCCGATATACACCTGAATTTCTTCACTTCCCTGCCCCGGTTCCCTCTCACCAATCAGATTCGTCAAAAGCTTCTTTTCTTCAAATGTATTGATAATCTCACTCGCTGTACCGCTTCCACTGAGTTCGGGATACTTAAATATATTTGTTGCACCGCTGGTATAGATTTTAAAATCGTCTTCATCAGCAAGTGCAAGACCAACCACATCAATGATATCTCTGACAAGCTCCATATGCTCTGTCGCCTGTCCTGTCATCTTCGAGATAAGTCCTATATTCATCTCCTCAAGAGAAAGACCATTGAGCGTTGTATTAAATAGTATATTTAATTTGAGTATCATTTCATTGTCAAGTATCTCTCTCAAAGTGATGATTCTATTCTTAATAATATTGCCCTCTGCAACTATCACGCATAAGAGTTTATCTTTCTCCATCAGCGAAAGCTGAATGAACTTAAGACGCCTGCCCCGCCTGCTCACCGGTGTCGTAATCATTGTGGCATAATTGGTATTGTTTGCTAACAGTTTCGCTGTATTCTGCAGCAGCTCCTCCACTCTGTCAACCTTATCATTCAGAAATTCCCTGATTTCGTTTAAGTCTCTCTCTTTTGCATTAAGCTCATTTTCCTTATCCCGCATCAGATTATCCACATATAATCTGTAACCGGCATCCGTAGGTATTCGTCCGGAAGAAGTATGTGGCTGGACAATATAGCCCATCTCCTCTAAATCGGACATCTCATTCCTGATGGTGGCAGAGCTTAACTTTAAGTCCGTCTCTTTGGAAATCGTTCTCGAACCCACCGGCTCACCTGTCTCCAGATAATTCTTAATCACAGCGTTCAATATCTTAAGCTTTCTCTCATCTAATTCCATATGACATATTCCTTTCATATTGAGGCAAGTTCATATGTTACTATTTTGTTTATCTGTTAGCACTCACCTGCTTAGAGTGCTAACCATTTCATAAACATAAGATAACACTTGACTTTTCATTTGTCAACAACTTTTTTCAAAAAAAGTAGCAGTTCATCACTGAACTGCCGCCAAAAAAGATTTTTTCTTTATTTAGTTTACTTTTTACACTTATCTGACATTTTCACAATTGCCGCTCCTTATGGCAGCAAGAAATCTGTCTTTCACTACTTCTTCTATATTCTCCCGAATATCTTCCGCCTTTTCTTTATAGATAACGCCTCCTGCCATGGCTGCATGACCACCGCCATTACCGATTCCCTCCAACGCATCCGCAATCAGTTTTCCCGAGTGAATATGTTCACTGACACTGCGGACGGAAATTTTGTAGCCACCCTCTCTGTCGGCATATACGACACAGGCACTGACCTCATTTAAGGATAATATAAAATCTGAAATCATGGCAATCAGGGCATCATTACACTCAAAAGGAATATGTGCAAAACCAATACTCTCCACCACTTTAATATTTTCAATCGCGGCGCCATAGGCCTTTAAGTCATCCATCTCCATAGTATTGATATAAAGCATTGTAATCTTGTCATTATCCGTATATTTGTAGAGGTAGCTGAACATATCAATATCTAACTGCGTCACCCCTCTGGTGAGGGAGGCGGTATCCATCCTCAGACCATACATCAGTGCTGATGCCGCTTTTTCCTCAATAGGCGTATTGCTCTTGTAATAATATTCCGCAATCAGACTGGAGCATGCTCCCACCAGCCTGATATCGCTGTACTTATACTCACACTCCACAAAAGTGGGATGATGGTCGATACACGCCACCTCATCACCAATCAAATCCGTAAAATTTGCATTGTACTTCTGTCCGTCTACCAGCACTATGTAATCTTCCTCTTTCATCTCAGGCAAATCAGCCGCATTCGTTACCTCAATTTCAAATTCTTCTATCATCTTTCTGGCAGAAAGTGTGCTGATACTTCCATCATAGCAGAGACTGGTCTCCACACCATGGTACTTCAAAAACTGCTGCAGACCATAAGCACTGCCAAGGGCATCAGGGTCCGGAAAATTATGTGTCTGTATATAGGTTTTGTGTCCTTTTAATAATTCTACTAAATCTTTCCAATTCATAAAACCATGTTCTCCATTTTTATTAATGTTCTCCTATTTCAATTAACGGCAGTTAGAATCATAACACAAACCATAAAAAATTACTATCTCTTTTTTACTATTTCCAAAATTGCTCTCAGCACTTCATCCACATTCTCCTCTGTCGCATTTTCTCCCATATGCCCTATCCGCACAAGCTTGCCGGCAAATTGCCCAAAAGAACCTGCCAGCATGATACGATACTTTTCCTTTAAGGTACAAAGAATCTCCCTGTCAGTGATTCCCTCCGGTACCATAAATGCCGTAACCGTATTGGAAAATCCTGACTTACCGTATAATGCAATTCCATTCTCCCTGAGGGTATTCCTTACCTTCTGTGCAAGTCTTTTGTGTCTCTCAAGCATACCGGTATCCCTTTTAATATTCTCTAGTGCCTCCCGAAGTCCATAAATATCGCTGATTGGCATTGTATAGGGAAACCATTGTTTCTCATAGTATCCCTCAAAAACGGCAAGATTACAGTAGAATGATGCAACCGGTGTTTTTCTGCCCCTGACCGCCTTTTTCACATCATCACTGAGGGTTACAAATGTGAGGCCCGGTGGTGCGGAAACAGCCTTCTGCGAGCCACCGCATAATAAATCTATCTTGAAATCATCTACATTGACATATTCTCCAAACATGGCTGACACGGAATCTACAACGGTTAAAATTCCATATTGTTTGAGCAGTGGACATATTTTCGATATATCATTTAATCTTCCGCTGGGTGTATCACAGTGTACCACGGTGGCATACTTAAAAGCATGGTCATTCTTTAAATATTCTTCCAGGTCAGCCACATCTATCTCTTCCTCGTAATCCGTCGTATAGAGCACCGGCTCCCCTCCATAGATTTTTACAAAGTCCTGAAAGCCCCTGCCATATTCACCATTGTCAAGTACCAACACTCTGTCGCCATGCTCCGTGAGACTGGCGCATGCCGCTTCAAGGCCTAAGATTCCCTCTCCGCTTAGTATCAGTGTCTCATTATCTGTATGTAACAGATGACTGATTAACTCACATGTTTCCTTATAATAGTCATAAAATGCCATATCCAGATCAGGATTCGTACATTCCCTTGCCCTTGCATTTCTTACATTTTCAGCAACCTGCGTAGGTCCCGGTGTCATTATTTTATACATTCATATCATCTTCTTTCTTTTTTATTATCATTGACGGAAAAAAATACTCGTTATCCGAATATTCTCTGTGCCGATTTTGACAAGGTTACCGCAGCGGGCAAAACAATGACTGCCGCAATAGTTACCTGTATGACATTTCCCGGGATAGAGCCAAGCGGCACTATGAAATTACCATAGAGAACACTTTCCGCAATATAATATCCGGTTATTTTAATGACAAGCGCCACAATCACAGCCATCACATTTCTTTTATAGGAATTTCTTCCTGACGAAATCTTCCCCACTGCCAATCCCATCAGCCCCACTGTCATCAGCGTAAAAGGTGCCCACGCCGCCCATCCTGAGGTCACATCAAACAATGCCATTCCTACACCTCCCGCTATCATTCCGACCCGCCATCCAAATACAATGGCCGCAATCAATAATGGTATATTTCCCAGATGTATCAGCCCACCATTTGCCATCACAGGAAGCTTTATATTGACAAATGCCGTAAACACATATACCATAGCTGTAAAAATGGCTGTTACTGTTATACTCTGTACATGATTAAGTGACAATTTTTTATCACTTTTCGTAGCCAGTTCTACCATAATATTCCATCCTCCTTTTCTTTATCCGGTGATAAAAGACCGGTCAGCTTTGCTGCTTGCACAATATCGTATCATATATTGACCTTTTTAAAATAGCCACTTTTGAACTTTTTAACCATACCACTTTTTACAAAGGGTACTGTTTATGCTTATTACGGTATTGGCTTTTACTTCTCCTCAAATCCTATTACACACAATATATTGTGTTTTAAATAAAATTCTTTACAATATTTAGTAGACAAAACATATTCTAAATGATATAATTGTCTCGTTTCAATAAAATAACAGAATAAAATGATTGTAGTACCCATAGATACAAGGAGGAAGTATTTGAAATGAAAGTAATCAAAAGAGATGGCAGGCGTGTGGAATATGACAGGAATAAAATCGTCATTGCTATCCAGAAGGCAAATGAGGAGGTGGAGCCTCATGAGAAGATATCCGAGGAGAAAATCTATAATATTGTCGCTTCCATTGAGAACCGCGGTCAGTCTGAAATGCAGGTAGAGGATATTCAGGATATTATTGAACAGAAGCTGATGCAGGAAAAGAAATACATTCTGGCAAAAACTTACATCATATATCGTTACACCCGTGAGATGGTACGTAAAGCGAATACCACTGACGAATCTATCTTAAGCCTGATTCAGAACAGCAATAAAGATGTGATGGAAGAAAATTCCAACAAAAATGCTGTCATTGCCTCAACCCAGCGTGACCTGATTGCAGGCGAGGTATCAAAGGATCTGACCAAACGTGTATTACTTCCGGACAGAATCGTAAAGGCTCACGAGGAAGGGATTCTCCACTTCCATGACGCGGATTATTTTCTTCAGTCCATCTTTAACTGCTGCCTGATTAATATAGGCGATATGTTAGATAACGGAACGGTAATGAACGGAAAGCTGATAGAGAGTCCAAAGAGTTTTCAGGTGGCATGTACTGTCATGACGCAGATTATTTCCGCCGTTGCCTCCAGTCAGTACGGCGGACAGTCAGTGGATATCAGACATCTCGGAAAATATTTAAGAAAGAGCCGGGAGAAGTATCGTAAACACTACGAAGAAAAGTATGGTGACAGAATTGACAGCAATCTCATGGATCAGTTTATTGCCGATCGACTCTATGACGAGCTGAAATCCGGTGTACAGACAATACAGTATCAGATTAATACTCTGATGACCACAAATGGTCAGTCTCCCTTTGTCACCCTGTTCCTCAACCTTGACAAAGAGGATGAATATATTGAAGAAAATGCCATGATTATCGAGGAAATCTTAAAGCAGCGTCTTGAAGGCATTAAGAATGAAAAAGGAGTCTATGTCACCCCTGCTTTTCCTAAGCTGATTTATGTTCTCGATGAGCATAACTGTCTTAAGGGCGGAAAATATGACTATATCACAAGACTTGCCGTTAAATGCTCTGCCAAGCGTCTTTATCCTGACTATATTTCGGCCAAGAAGATGCGCGAAAATTATGAAGGAAATGTCTTTAGCTGCATGGGCTGCCGAAGCTTCTTAAGTCCGTGGAAGGACGAGAACGGACAGTATAAATGGGAGGGACGATTTAATCAGGGTGTTGTAAGTCTCAATCTGCCACAGATGGGAATTATCGCCAATGGCGATGAAGAGGTCTTCTGGCAGCTGATGGAGGAAAGGCTTGCCCTGTGTTTTGAGGCTCTGATGTGCAGACATCACGCCTTAGAAGGTACGCTGTCGAATGTAAGTCCGATTCACTGGCAGTATGGCGCGATTGCGAGACTGAACAAGAATGAGACGATTGATAAACTGCTGCATGGCGGATACTCTACCATATCTTTGGGCTATATAGGCTTATATGAGGTAACGAAGCTGATGACCGGTGTAAGCCATACGGAGCCGGAAGGCCTCTCCTTTGCCCTCAAGGTCATGAAGCGTCTGAGAAGCGCCACAGATACCTGGAAGGAAAACACCGGTATCGCATTCGGTCTGTACGGAACGCCGGCAGAAAGTCTCTGCTATCGTTTTGCAAGAATCGACGCCAAAAAATACGGAAGCATCAAGGATGTCACCGACAAAGGCTACTACACTAACTCTTATCATGTAGATGTCCGCGAAAAGATTGATGCATTTTCAAAGTTTGAATTTGAAAGCCAGTTCCAAAAGATTTCTTCCGGAGGTGCTATCTCTTATGTGGAGATTCCTAATATGCGTCACAATTTAGAGGCATTGGAGGAGGTTGTCAAGTTTATCTATGACAATATTCAATATGCGGAATTTAACACAAAGTCAGATTACTGCCATGTGTGCGGATATGACGGTGAGATTTTGATTAACGATAAGCTTGAATGGGAATGCCCGCAATGTCATAATAAGGACCAGAGTAAAATGAATGTCACAAGACGTACCTGCGGCTACCTCGGTGAAAACTTCTGGAATGTGGGTAAAACAAAAGAAATCCGTTCAAGAGTGCTTCATTTATAATAATATTTATGATATTCCTTAGCAGGAACATATTTTTAGGTGATAGAATGAATTATGCTGATATTAAACGATTTGATATTGCCAATGGACCCGGCATAAGAATCTCACTGTTTGTCAGTGGTTGTAATCATCATTGCAAGGGCTGTTTTAATGAGGTAGCATGGGATTTTAATTATGGTAAACCATTTACCGATGAAACGATTCAGACCATTATCCGCTATATGAACAGTCCTCACATTGCCGGTCTTACACTTTTAGGCGGTGAACCCATGGAGCCGGTCAATCAGGAGGCTCTCCTTCCCCTTGTAAGGCGTGTCAAGGAGACCTTTCCTGATAAAAACATCTGGTGCTTTACCGGTTATCTCTTTGACAGAGATATTGTAGACAGAATGTTTGACACCATCGCTACTGCCAGAGAACTGGTATCCTATTTTGATGTTATGGTGGACGGGAAATATGTAGAGGAATTGAAGAATGTCAATCTCCGCTTCAAGGGTTCTTCTAATCAAAGAACCATTCTGGTAAAGGAATCCCTGGCATCGGGAGAGATTGTTCTTTGGACACCGCCTGATAACCGCTATTGATACTTACTATATTTTATCTATTAAAAGTCAGATAGGAAGGATTTTTTTATGACAGAAATAAAAATACAATATTTAAATGATGATATCAAAAGACTGGAATATATTGACGGCAAATCTGACTGGATTGACCTGAGGGCTGCCGAAACGGTATCACTGAAAGCAGGCGAATTTAAATTAATCCATCTCGGTGTTGCCATGCAGCTACCCGAGGGATATGAAGCGCATATTGTTCCGAGAAGCAGTACCTTTAAGAACTTCGGTGTGATTCAGGCAAATTCCATGGGCATCGTGGACGAGTCCTATTGCGGACCAAATGACTGGTTTTATTTTCCGGCAATTGCCCTTAGAGACACGGTAATCAATGTAAATGACAGAATATGCCAGTTCCGTATTGAAAAGCATCAGCCGGCTGTGGTCTTTCATGAGGTTGACAGACTTACCAACGATAACCGCGGCGGTATCGGCAGTACAGGCAGAAATTAAAACCATTTCCGGGTGTTCGGGACTTTCACCCGTTAGAGCGCGCCCATGGCGCGCAAACAAAAATATGAGCCGGACTTCAAAGCCCGGCTCATATTTTTAATTAACAATCCCCATCAAAAGCATCTTTATTGGTGGCACAAATCTTGCTCCCATCTCTAAAACTTACTTCCACTTTGCCATAGCAGTGTTATAACTGCTCATAATCTTTGACATATAGGAACTTACGCTGGTATTATAGTTGTTTGATTCCGCGAAGGAAAGTACGGAGGTATTATATGACTGTCCTCTGGAACTGCCAAATGCCTTCACATAAATATGTACGTTGGAATCCGGTATCGCAACAGAAGCATAATTATTTCTGGCAGCATTATAATAATTCTTATAATTATTATAATTGACCCAGCCACTCTCTGCCACTTTCTTTAGCTCATTGGTGTATTCCGTTGTATATTTATTTTCTCTTCCCGTAACGGAATTGAGATATAACGGACTTCTCTGACCTCCCTGCAATGCGGTGTTATCAGCATACGGACTAAAGGATGTCATATCTTCCTTCTTCTCTGTTCCGATACCAAAACATCTGTCATAATCATAAGGGATAAATATCGCCTTGCCATTCTTGAAATAGACATAATGATTATTGTAGTTATTTCTCAAATCATCCGGATTACCGATAAAATAGCTGACCGCTACAAATTTTACCCAATTATCTGCATCTACCACACTCGCAAATGTCTCTTTAGAAGACGAACTGCTCAGTTGGTTAATCAGATTCTTCAGACTTCCATGGTTAGAAGTCGTCTTGTTGGTCTTTAAATCATATGTGAGGGATTTGTATGGTGTCTCAATTCCAATTGACGAAAGTGTATCTTTTGTATAAGAAGCTCCCATATTACTCCATCCGCATTTATACAAATCTCCATCACTGGCATTTGGCATATACCGCTTTAAAAACTTCTTGTTCACCGGTTCATACATGGTATATACACCATAGTTATAACCTCCAAAACGTATATTGGCAAGACTTGTATTCTGCGCATATACTCCTAATGCCCTATACATCTGATTGGCATACACATTCGTCACATAAGTGCTGTCAAAATTTCTATTCCATTTCAGCTCCAGCCCGTCAAGCGTCGCAAAGGTTCTTGACTTTCGCTCTTTTCTCTCTGCCTCAGACCAGTTCAGTGCTTCCGAACCATAATAATCTTTCTCGTCAAAAGCCTCATCAAAGCTCAGTTTTAAATGAATAAGATTTCTGTCACTGACATTTCCGTTATTATACACATCACATCTTGATGTATTTCCCTTCATTCTGACACCAACATCATACATCTCATAAGAATTATTGTTGATGGTTACTGTCATCTTTGTGACACGTCTGTAAATCGGAGATTTTCCATTTCCATAATTCTTGTAATCTGCCTGCAGCTTCTGAAGCTCTGCATCAGAAATATCCAGTGAAATGGTAACCTTATTATTGATGTCAAACAACTGGTGATAGAGATTCTCCTCATTTGACTGTGCTGAATCTGTACCTGAATGTAATACATTTCCTGAAGAACCGCTGTTGTTACCACTGTTGTTGTTACCGTTATTATTACTACTGTTATTATTATTACTGTTGCTATTATTACTGTTGCTATTGGTATTGCTGTTGTTATTATTATTGCTATTATTGCTGCCGGTACTATTATTACTGTTGCCCGTATTACTGTTGTTTGTATTGGTATTGTTTGTGTTACTGTTATTGCCAGAACCGGTATTGGCACTGTTATTGCCGGAACCGTTACCATTCTGTCCGTTTACATTGACGTTAGAACCTCCGGCTACACCGGAATTACCGCTGTTGCCTGATGTATTTGCACCATTATTGCCGGATTTATCAGCGTCTTTACCATTCTTGTCCGTATCATTGTGGCTTGTGGTCTCATCCGTTGTCGCATCACTTTTCAATTCCTCTTTTTTCGTGGTGGCGGATTTTTCATTCTCCTTTTGCCCTGTACTGTCATCAGAAGCTTTCTGCTCATCTTCTCCGGTCTTTTCTTCTACCGTCTCATTGTTCTTCAGTTGACTGTCACTGACCTTATCAGACGTTTTTCCTTTATCTCCTCCGCCGAATGCTGCAACTGCCACAACAATTCCTATTACCAGAACAACCACTGCTGCTATCGATATTGCTGACACCTTTTTGTTCTCAGTGATTTTACCGACGATTCGGTCTTTGAACTGCAATATCTTGTCTTTCATATGCCTTTCTCCTCTACATATAGTATTTTTATAGACTTCTGTTTAGAATTATATCAGTAAAACCACTTCTGCTCAAGCATTATTTTGTTCAAAGCTGACACATTCTTGCTATTCACCTTCTGTCACTGCATCTCCGATACACATATGCAGCAATGCCGCCAATGGCTCCATTGCATTTTTTACCTCCTCAAAAGAATTTGTCTGTGCTCCCGCCTCAATCAGCATTGACTTTGGCCTGAGGTGAAGGTTATACTGATAGGCTTGTATATAATTTCTTCTGGTAAATCCCGAAAAATATTCTTCTGCCAGCACTTTCATCTGAAGACTCATGGCAAGATTCTCTGTTCTGTACGGATTATACAGATAGCCGATTTCTCCTATATCATTAAGTCTGCTGATGCCGTTAAAAAACATAATCTGCGCTGTCTGCTTTCCATTTACTTCCGTTACAAGATGTGTATGCTCTCCTACACCATCCCTATGTAAATCTATCACCACCTCTATTGATGGATTTTCAGCCAGAACACCTGCGATTTTCTCATAGGCATAGTCATATGCCTTACTCCGGTCAAGAACACCATTGACATAATCAAAGGAATCTGTGATATGAATTACATTATAGCCATACTGTTTCGTTAACAATTCCACCAGATAATCGCCCACACCTATGATACCTGTCTCAGGTTTTCCACTTACACTGTCCGTAAATCCTTCCTGACCATGGGTGTGATAGATTAATATCTGTGGCTTATCGTTGGAGGTCTTCAGCCTCATATCAATATTCATGAGTTTGCCGGCATCTATATCCTCCGGCCGCAATGTCGTACTTGATACTACAGTATAAAAATGATTCATCAGATAATCATAGGTCAGCTCTGATACGTTAATTTCTTTTATCTTATTAAGACTCATTTCCGCTGTATTGCCGGCCGGCCGGCTGTTCTCTGTCTTCTGTCCATTTGTCTGACCCTCCTTTGCAGTATTTGTTTTGTCTGTGCTGTCATCTGCTTTAGAAGGCTGTTCGGGATTCTTCGACTCGGTATCAGAGGCATTGTCACTTTGATTTTCTGCTTCGTTATCCGATGCAGATGCTACTTGTACTTCTCTTTCAGTACTTTCTCCTTTTAACAGCTTCCATTCATTTTCTCCGGTGATACTGTCACTCTCTCTGGTGGTTTCATCTGCATAACCGATAAACATCCTGTTATCAAGAAAAAACTCCACCTTATTATGCCCGGCGACATTGACAGCGATATTCTTCTCTTTATATTCGGACACCGGCTCTGACACAAATGTTAATATCATTTCCACAGCATGATTGTTGGATTGTTTTAAGATATTCCTGTCACTTTCCAAGACATATCCTGCTATTTTTATCTGGTTGAACGCAGCATTTTTTACAATCCACGATAGCATCTCCTCTGATATCATTTTTTCAATTCCAATGTTAAAAAAACTGAAGAGCAGATAGGCAAACAATCCATATATCGTAACAGTAAGTAAGATACTACCTGTACCATTCTTTTCCTGCCTTCTCCTTCTATGCTTTCTATATCTCCTACCCATGTCTTTTGCCTCCCCCGCGTAATCACATTTTATGAACAGCCTGCCCCGGGATATTTATCCCTCTGCCTATGGCATGCTCTACCTGCGATAGACCACCGGTGTGAAGTGTGAAAACCCGGTACTTCTTAGACGGCGTCTTTTGACGCCTTAGAAGTATTTTTCACACTCCACACTTTCATCCATATCGATACATTATATGTCATTACTCCAGAGAATATTCAGTCCCTCTGACACGGTATAGCTAATATATTTTACTGTAGCGTCCACATCCTTGGGTGTGACATACATTGAAGCAATAGAAGGCTCTATGAGTTCACGTACAAGCTCATATTTTTCATCCGGCGAAAATTCTGACATAACCTTGTTAATACTTTCAAGCCCCTTTGTCATCTTAAAAATATTCAACAGATTTTCAAAGGTATCATTGACAATAGTTGCCGCATCCACAACCGTCGGAATACCAATGGCAATGACCGGTATATGAATAGTATCATATGTGAGGCCTTTTCTGTGGTTTCCCACACCGGAACCCGGATTAATTCCTGCATCTGATATCTGTATCGTAGTATTTAGCCTCTTCGTATTTCTCGCAGCCAGCGAATCAATAGCAATGACTACATCCGGCTCAATCTCCCCCGTAACCCCTTTTACGATTTCTGTCGATTCCATCCCTGTCTGTGCCAATACTCCCGGTATGATGGCGCTTACCTCATAGTTTTTACATTTTTCAACCATATTCACATTGCCGATTTCCTCTGTAATCAGCCTTGTTACACAGATATTATCAACCACTCTCGGTCCCAGCGAATCCGGCGTGGCATCCCTGTTCCCCAATCCTACCACCAATATTTTCAGCCTTCCCTTTTTTGGCGGAAGTAATTCGCTGACATAGCTTGCCAATGCCGCTGACATTTCCCTGTGATATCCCTCCGAAGTGTTAGCAAGCTCCTCAGATTCTAATGTAATGTAAGTACCCTTTTCCTTCCCCATTGTCCTTTCACCCTGTTCATTTTCAATGATTACCTTTGTCACATGAATTCTGCCGTCACAGATGCTTTCTCTCTCCATCCGTATTCCTTCAGATTTCCCCTGCTCCTCCTTCACATCCTCTTCAAGCTCTACCGCTAAATCCGTTCTTACTTTAAATTCACTCTCCATATACAACCTCCTCGTATCATTATTTTTTGTTACTATTTTTTTCATTTTTTTTGTTATTATGTATTGACATTATCAAAAAATTACTTTAAACTACATGAGGTGTTTACATTTGGCACGTCCGCGTCATTTTCGTGTAAACAGATATGATTGACTCCAAACTCTCTCAACAGAGTCAATATAAATGATACAAACAGAATATATTTTTGGAGGTGGACAGATTGGCTAATATTAAATCTGCAAAGAAAAGAATTTTAGTAACAAAAACAAAAGCTGACAGAAACAAGGCTATCAGATCTAAAGTTAGGACTTCTATCAAGAAGGTTAATGCTGCAATAGCTGCTAACGACAAAGAAGCCGCTCAAGCTGCTCTTAAGGCTGCTACTGTAGAAATCGACAAGGCATGTACAAAGGGTGTATACCACAAGAACAATGCCTCAAGAAAGGTTTCACGTCTGGCTCAGGCAGTCAATAAGCTTGCTTAGTTTTGCTGTTTGACATAGGTTATTAATTTTGTAACATAAATATATGGCTGGGAATCCATGAAGCAAATTTATGAATTCTCAGCCATTATTCATTGTTTTCCTCTTCCGCTTTTCATTCTTTAACAGGACTACTATATCTCACAATAATCAATTCCACCGCCATCTTATCATTCATATTCCCAAGCTTCACTCCCTCCTCCAGCTTTAAACAATACCGGATGGCATTTCTTATCGTCTTGTAGGGAAAATTCCGACACTGTTTTAAGGTCTTATTGACAATAAATCCCTGCATTCCCATATTTTTAGCCATCTCTGCCGCTGAAAGACCTTTTCCCTCCATTTCTTTCAACTGAAGCATGATGTTAAATTGTCTTGTCAGCATGAACAGAATTTTCATAGGCTGCTCACGCACTGCAATCAGGTCATAATATAATTCCAATGCTTTCTCCTGATTCCTGCTGCCGATTGCATCCACCATGTCAAAGATTCTTCCGGTTATCTCACTGATACAGATTTGGTCAATGTCCTCTGCCTCAATCACTTCTTTTCCCATACAGTAGCTCAACAATTTGTCAAGCTCACTGGAAATGTTATCCATATCATCCCCTACCTTAGAGAGAAAATAATTCATGGTATCTCTGGTGATTTTCTTATTCTCCTTTGTGAGTTTTCTCAACACCCATTTAGACAAATCTGTATTATTCATTCTATTACACTCGCATATATAGCCGGATGCCTTAATCTGCTTGTAGACCTTATTCCTTTTGTCCACCTCAGACTCCACAAATATGACGACGCAGGTTTCGGGAATCTCTTTGATATATTCTGCCAGCTCATCACTCGCTGTCTTCAAAAATCCTGTATCCTCAAGAAGAACCACTCTGTAATCTGCAAAAAACGGCATGGTATCGCATGTCTGTATGATTTCCTTCACTTCTATTCCCTTACCGGAGAATTTGGAAAAATTCATATTATCTCCCTCGCGAACGGTTCCTTTTATCAGCGTATGTTTCATATTTCTGACAAGATATTTTTCCTCACCATATATGAGATAGACTCTTTTTAATTCCTGTTTTTCAATATCTTTCATTATATTCTTCAATGATTCATCCTCTTTTTCTTCCAGTCAGTTTTCTCATTGCTTCACATCTTCGGTTTATCACTGACTAATGATAGCAAACGACAAAAATATTTTTACTTTGGTCGTTTGCTGCACCTGGTTTGCAGACACTTAACTCTATTCCCTGTTACATTATAAATTTATCGCAGAAAAGTTTCAACTATTATTTTTTTGCGGCGTGGGGACAGGGTAATCTGACCGGACTGTGCCGTGATATAGATATGACTGCCGGTCTCCCTAAGTCTATTGAGGGTGGTTTCTGCGGGATGCCCATATCTGTTATTTTCCCCACAGGAAATTAATGCTACCTTCGGTCTGAGCAACGCCAGAAATTCTTCGCAGGAGGAAGTTTTAGAGCCATGATGCCCCACCTTCAGCACATCTGTCTTAGACAGGTCAGTGCCGAGTTTTATCAGCTCCCTTTCCCCCTCTTCTGACAAATCCCCCGTAAAAAGCATACGAAAATGAGGCTGTTGCTTCATCTGCAGTTCAAACACAAGGGACAATGTATTTTTATCCCATCCCGATGCCCCTTTCATCGGCCAGATACATCGTAAATCAATGCTTCTGTTCGATATGGTCATACCTCTGGAGCAATAAATGATATTGACACCATTTTTGACAGCCTCCTGAACCAATTCAACATACGCCTCATCCTTAACCTCCTCACTGATATCCTGTAATACAAGATTTTTGACGTAGCTTTTATGATTGATTGTCTCCCTCATCAAATCTGCCGCACCGGAAATATGGTCACTATCCGAATGGGTAAGGATAAGATAATCCAGTCTTTGTACCCCATTCGCCTTTAAAAAAGGAAATATCGTGCTACTTTCAATCTCCTTTTTAGAAGAACTTCCCGCATCGACTAAAACCGTCATACCGTCACAGGTAATAAAAATCGTATCTCCCTGACCGATATCCAGCATTTTGATTGTCAGTCCCTCTGTACCGTGAACCGTTATGAATACCAACAGCATCACCGCCGCTGCCACGGCAATCGAAAACCTCTCCCCTGTTGTTCTGCCGTCATGCCTGCTCCGCCTTATCATGAAGCAGATGATGACCAACAGCAATAGATAGTATAAAGCAATTCTTTCGGTATTTGCCGCAGCCACGATTCTGACAGCGCCCTTAAAGCTCAATGACAGCCGGCACAGCTTTTCATAAAAATACAACATTTTACATCCTGCCAAAAAGATGCCTCTGCCTCCCCCTATCCACACATAACTTAACAGGATGCCTATAAGCCCCAGACTCATTACCATTCCCATTAATGCCACCACAATCAGATTCAGGAACACGGAATACACAGGAAGCATATGGTAGGCATTAATTATCACAGGTCTGGTGCAGGTATCAATACACACACTTGCTGCCAATGACCCGGCAATCTTTCCTTTTAAATCCATATATTTCTCCACCACCGGATAAAGAACTGCAATGCCGGCAATCGCGCCAAAGGACAGCTGCACCCCTGTATTCTCCATACAGAAAGGGTTTTCCAGTATCAGCACAATAAAAGCGGATGACAGTGCAGAAATTAAATCATAGCTTCTTCCTGCCAGTTCCCCTGCCAGATGTAAACCAAACATGATAAATGCCCGTTTGGTAGCATATCCGTTTCCTACCATAACCGTATAAAGTCCAATCACAGTAGTTGACACCAAGACTGAACAGAAAAATCCTCTTCTCCTTCTGAGCCACCTGTATAAGCCATATCCCAACAAAGATATATGAAGTCCGGAGATACTGAGTATATGAGAAATTCCCGCCATCTGATATAATTGAATCGTATCCTTAGGGATTCCCTCCTTTTCTCCTAAGAGTATTCCGCAATAAATCTGTGCATATCCCGAATCGGAAAGCTTCTCAATTCTTCCTTTTAACCGGTGCTTCCATTCTGCCGGCTTTTTACGAAGCCAGCCGTCTACCCCCTCTGCCCCCGTAACGCTATACTCCGTCACCTTGAATTTTCCCTGTATTCCCAGCGAAGTATAATATCTTCTCTCATCAAACCCGCCTTCATTGCGTACCGTGCCATAGTTGTTATAAGAACCATAGGCATGAATCTGATAGCCAATCATTAATGGCAGCCCCTGTCCCTCCTTCTGTGGAAGCACCAGAAGGATTTTATCGCATTTATCAACCTGTTCATTGATAATTTCCGGATATGTCAGCTGTTCCCCTGCCATGCCGGCAGTTGTCTTAACCTTTAACTGTTTTCTGTCGCCAAGAACCCCATGCTCCACATAACAGTAGATACTGTTGCTTTTCTTTTGAATATCATAAATCGTCCCTTTAATCCAGACCCTTTGCCCCTCCTTGTACTGTTTACCAATTCTCAGAAGTCTTTCTTCAAATCGTGCCGCACGCACGTAACCGATACCTAAAAGACTACAGAATATTACCGTGAATACTATTGCCGTTCTCTTTTTATAATATAAAAATCTGACAAAATGCAGATATAAAAGCACACAACAAAACAAGGCACCCGCCATTTTTAACGACAGTGCCACTTTGAGATACATATATGTCACCTCTCCCAAAAACAAGCCTGACATGATATAACATACAGGCCTTCTGATGGTAAATCACCTCTCTCCCGGGAACTGTATATAATTAACCTTTATTAATATACAGTTCTCTGTTATTGTAATTATTCTAAAAGTATGTAACGGTTTATCTGCTGCCTATTCTTCATTGACAACAATATCTAAATTTCTGCTAAAGGGATAGACAAGTGATATTTCGTCCCGTAGCTTCTTGTCTGTATTTCCATTTACACTAATCTGTACTTTATTGATATAACTGAGCTCACATAATGAATTGACAATAGAATATAATTCAAACTCTGATGTAACATCCGATTTTTCTGTCAAAAATGCCGCATCAAAATTCACATAACAGATGCCATCCTTCGTCAGAACACTAACCAGTCTGACACCGGAGGGAATTGTTTTGACATATCTGCTGTCATCAGGTCCTTTCAGTAATCTTTCTATAATTAATTTCTCCACAGAAGTATTGCTGTCACATATCTCATCGTATGTCACCGGTACGAGACCAGTCTCTTTGCTGTTGGAAAAAAACACCTCCACCTTAACCTGCCTGTAAGAGTTGATATCCGATTCACCGTTATCGATAAAATCATTTGCCGTCATTCTCCCCACCGGCATATTGGCAGAATCGGTGATATATTCACCTCCCACCGTAAATGATACGCTGTCAATGCCATTCAACTGGGTCAAGGTAAGCACAATGGCACTTCTGCACAGTAACTCAGTCACATTGTTCATATCCATATAGGTATCACCAAAATCAATCTTAAGTGTCATATCTTCATATTGTATGTCATTAATGATGACGGCGGCAGGCTTGGCAGTAATACACCCTGTCTCCTTCGAGGTTTCGTTCATCTTTTCCAGCACCTCTCCTGCTGCCGCCAGAGGCTCCGTATTCTCCGGCTTATACAGGACGGATACCAGCCCTGTCTGATTTTTATCTGCATAGTAGAGATAAATCTCATCCTCTTTTTTTTCTCTTTTCTTTGCTGCACAGCCTGCCAGCAATGCCAAAACCATCATCAGCAACAGTATGACACTATTTCGCTTCTTTCTCATCATTAAGACTCTCCCTGTCATTATTCACGTAATTAAGTGGTATCCTGACCATAAAGGTTGTTCCCTCTCCCTCATTACTGTACACTTTTACCGCACCATTGTGAAGCTGTATGATATTCTTTGTGATGGCAAGGCCAAGTCCCGTTCCGCCTGTCTGTCTGGCTCTTGTCTTATCAACACGATAAAAGCGCTCAAATACCCTGTCCTGTGCTTCCTTCGGTATTCCTATTCCCGAATCCGAAACTCTGATAAAGAAATACTTATGATCCGCATTAAGGGTTACCCTTACCCAGCCATCCATCACATTATATTTGATGGCATTTTCCACCAAATTGGTAATGGCACTGGTCATCTTCACCTCATCCACATCAGCCACAATCGGTCGGAAGCTCTCAAGAATAATTTCCACATTCTTCTCCGCTGCAATCGGTCTCAACCGCTTTAAAATAAGCTCTACCAGTTCATTAATATTAAGACTTTTGAGATTCAGACTGCTTGTCTTCTTGTCAAGCCTTACCAGTGTCAGCAAATCTGTGATAATCTCATTCTCCCTGTCAATTTCATTGACGATATCTCCGAAAAACTCCTTATAGATTTCATTGGGAACCTCCTCCTGCATCATCAGCGAATCGGCCAGCACCTTAATAGAGGTAATCGGTGTCTTTAACTCATGAGACACATTAGAGACAAATTCCTGCCTGCTCTCTTCTACCTCTTTCATTTTATCCAACATATGGTTATAAGCGCCGGCAATTTTCTCTGTCTCTGTGTAACCATCCAGCGAAAGCTTATTATCAAGATACCCCTCTGATACCTTTTCAAATGTATTCTCAAGCTTTGTAAAAGGTTTGACAATTCTCATGGCACACAGGGAGGCAAATAATATAACCACAAAGAATATGATGACAACCGCTATCGATACTTTTTTACTGATGTTGGCAAGAGAATATTCAATATCCCGGGTAGAAAACGTCACATGCAGAATACCGATTGTCGTTTTATCAATATTGGTAACCGGAAGAACAATTTCTATATAGTTCTTTTTCCTGTCATACTTTGTAATATTCTCGCCCTTGTAGCATCTTATGACATCTCTTGAAACACTGGTCTTATTCTCATCCATGACATAAGTATCCTTAATGATCACAAAATCAGAATTAATCAGCATTACTCTTCCGTCATACATGGCAGATAACTGTGCAAATTCAGCATCAATTGCATCCGAGTTTCTGCTTTCTATGTATCCCTGATTCGCAATATGATCTCTTAAGATATTGCACTGGCTCAAAAGCCTGTCCATCTTGGCATCCACCATCTCTGTCTCCATAGGCTTCAGAACGATGACACTAAAAAAAGACGCCGGTACGACACCCGCAACGATAATGAATATAAAAACTCTGAGCCTCATGCTCTTTAATATTTTACGAAGATTTCCCCAAAGCAATAAAAACTTCTGATTAAACCGCGACTTTCCTGTTTCAGACATGACGCCACCTGTCACTACTCTTTAAAATAATATCCGACACCCCATTTGGTAAACACGTACTTCGGGTCACTCGGATTACTCTCAATCTTTTCTCTGAGTCTTCTGATATGAACATCTACCGTTCTTACATCGCCCGGATACTCATATCCCCATACCACGCTCAATAATTTCTCTCTGCTATACACTTTATTGGGATTCGTAATCAGCAACTCCAATAAATCAAATTCCTTTGCCGTCAGGTTAATCTCTCTATCACCGATGGTAACACTTCTTCCGTCAACATCAATTCTTAAGTTGCCTTTTACAATGGTCTTATTGTCACTTTGAGGAACACTGACTTTTTTAGTGCTTCGCCGTATGATTGCCTTAATTCTTGCCTTTACCTCCAATATGTTGAATGGCTTTGTGATGTAATCATCCGCACCATATTCAAGTCCCAATATCTTATCCATATCATCGCCTTTCGCCGTAAGCATGATAACCGGCATAGAGCTGAATTCTCTTATCTTGCTCAATACCTCAAATCCATCAAACACAGGCAACATTACATCTAACAACACGATATCATATTCCTTCTGTTTGGCAAGCTCGACTGCCTGCTCGCCGTCATACGCGCAGTCAACCTCCATTCCATCCTGCTCAAGACTAAACTTGATACCTTTTACAATCAACTTCTCATCATCCACAACTAATACTCTGTTACCCATTAACTGTCACCTGTGTATCATATCCTTTCAATTCATTTTCCTCAAGGTTCACACCGTTATCCTGTCCTTTATCCTGTCAAAGGCTGCCTGCTTAATTCCACTGACATTCATGATATCTGTAATATCATGAAATCCGCCATGCTCCTCTCTATAACTTATGATGGCGGAGGCTCTCGAATCTCCTACTCCCGGCAATGCCATAAGCTCCTCTTTTCCCGCAGTATTAATATTGATTTTGCCTCCATTCTCTTGTGCCCTCAAGCCTTCATTCCCATCTTCCGTATAGGATTCCTCCCTATGCGGATACTCATAGGTGCCGTTTTCCACTTCTGCACAGGTAGGAATATAGATTACCATCTCATCCGTGACTGTCCGGGCCAGATTAACAGCCTCCGTACACGCCTCTGCCGTAAAATCACCTGCCGCTTCCACTGCCTCAAACACTCTCCCCCTCCCGGAAATACGATAGACACCGGGGGCATTGACCGCACCGCAGACCTGAACGTATACATATGCGTCCTCAAAATCCGTTTCATTCTCAACAGTCACCGCAATCTCTGACTCATTTTTGCTCCTGTCATCATCATATAATTCCTGCTCTCCGGTCTCGTCATCATATACTGCGATACTCCCTTCCCTGTCGCAGCCTGCCAAAAGACCGGTCATCAAAATGGCAGCTATTATCTTTAAGTACTTTGTTAATATTTTCATCTTCATCCTGAATCTCTCCTTTCTTTTAAAGGAAAGATTATAAAACACTATCTATCATTTTACATAAAATATAAAAACTTTACAATAGTTTTTTTACTTTTTGTACTTAAATAATACAATGCCTCCTATCGACAACAACATTCCCAAGAGTTTCCTAAACTCAAACTCCACCTTTTCAACGCCAAACATTCCAAACAGCTCTATTACATAAGCCACAAACACCTGTGACACTACAATAATCATCACTGCCCTGGCCGGTCCCAGTATATCCATGCTTTTTATCACGGTATAGGTTATCGCCGTGCCGATGATACCACCTAAAAGCATATATTTCGGTGTGACCTCCGTCAGTTTTGAAAAGCTTTGTCTGTCTGTCACATACCACATAACCATTCCCGCAAGCAGCGCCGTAAACTGTACGAAGCAATTACATACCCACATGCCTGTGGTTTTGGTAACCCCTGTATTAAATACTCCCTGCACACTCATTAGTAAGCCTGAAATCAATGCAATGATAATGCCCATACTTTCTCCTTCCATTGTGTCTGCTATGGTTGATTGCGTGTCACTGACACCTGTGAGTGTTACTGCTCACAGAACTCAGACACCTGTTTATAGTATGTGGCATTCCTGTTGTTTTTAAACTGTTTTATATTACATCAAAGTGATTTTTGTTCAAAAACTGCTGTCAGCTTATCTGCCATCTCATCGACATTTTCTTTCGTTATAATTAATGGCGGCACCAGTCTCAGCACATTGATGCCGGCACTAATCGTAATCAGTCCCCTGTCCATTGCCTGCACAATCACTTCTCCTACCGGTATCGAAAGTTCCAAGCCCTGCATAAGACCCTTTCCCCTGCGTTCCTTGACAAAATCATATTTTTGAACAAATGCGTCAAGCTTTTGCTCTAAATAGTCTGCCACCTCGTTAACCTGCGAAAGAATATCCCTGTTCTCAAATAAATCAAGCACCTTATTTACCGCCGCTGTGGCCAGTGGATTGCCGCCGTATGTGGTACCATGATCTCCCGGAACTAAAACGGCCGCCAAATCATTCGTGAGAAACGCTCCCACAGGGAAACCGCAGCCTAGTGCTTTTGCAACTGTCATAATATCCGGCTTTACGCCATAATACTCATGGGCAAACATTTTTCCTGTTCTTCCCATTCCACACTGTATCTCGTCAAAAATCAGCAGGATATCATTTTCGTCACAAATATTTCTGATTCCTTTTATAAATTCTTCCGTTGCCGGAAAAATGCCGCCCTCTCCCTGCACCGGCTCCATAATGATGGCACAGGTTTTTTCTGTGACAAGTGCTTTTACACTCTCTAAATCATTATACTTTGCAAATTTTACACCGCCTATGAGTGGCTTGAATGCCTCCTGGTATTTGGCATTACCGGTAACAGACAATGCTCCCATACTTCTTCCATGAAACGAATGCTCCATCGCAATAATCTCATGATTATTTTTGCCGTCTTTATTGTAGGCGTATTTTCTTGCGGTTTTTATAGCGCCCTCTATGGCTTCTGTTCCGCTGTTGGTAAAGAAAACCTTGCTCATTCCTGCTATTTTTGCTAATCTTTTTGCAGCATTGGCAGCCGGAATATTATAAAACAGGTTTGAGGTATGTATGATTTTGTCAATCTGCTCTTTTAATGCTTCATTATACTCCCGGTTATGATATCCGAAGGCAAATACGGCAATTCCCGATGCAAAATCAAGATATTTTTTTCCATCGGTATCGTGCAGGTAGACCCCTTCTCCCTTCTCTAATACAATCTGATAGCGGTTATAGGTATGGAGAAGATATTCCTCTGCTTCGCTGATATATTCCTGTGTCGTCATTTTAATTCGCCTCACTTTCTGCTAATATCTGTGTTCCCACACCTTTTTTGGTAAATATCTCAAGCAACAGGCTGTGTGGTATTCTTCCGTCTAAGATATGCACTCTTGATACGCCATTTTCAACTGCCTCAATACAATTATGAAGTTTCGGCAGCATTCCTCCGCCGATAAATCCTTCTGCAATCAATTCCCGTGCCTGTGATACCTTTAGCTCTGAAATGAGTGTCGATTTATCATCAGGGTTCTTATAAACACCCTCAATATCCGTGAGAAATGCCAGTTTTTCCGCATTGACTGCCCTTGCAATGGCACATGCGGCATCATCGGCATTAATATTATAAGAGTTATAATTCTCATCCAGTCCCACCGGGCATACAATCGGCAGATAATCATTCTCCAGCAAATCGTACAGAATACCCGGATTTACCTCCCGCACATCACCGACAAAGCCGATATCCTGTCCCTGTGACAGCTTCTTTTCACATTTCAGAAGGGGCGCACCATCTTTTCCGCTGATGCTGACGGCCTTCACGCCCAACTCCTGCACCATGGTTACCAGTGATTTTCCCACTCTGCCAAGAACCATCTCTGCAATCTCCATCGTTGCCTCGTCTGTAACCCGCAGTCCATTGATGAACTTTGCCTCCATACCGGATTTTTCAACCCATCTGCTGATTTCCTTACCGCCACCATGCACAATAATCGGCTTAAAACCTACCAGCTTTAATAATGTGATATCCTGAATCACATTTTTTTTCAGTTCTTCATCTACCATGGCACTTCCGCCATATTTCACAACAATAATCTTTCTGTTAAAACGCTGTATATATGGCAGCGCCTCTATTAACACATTCGTTTTTTCCAAATACTTTTCTATATCTTTTTCCATTATTCCGGTACCTCATTTCTATCTGTAATGCTATCATTCCCAGGCATCCGCCTGTATGGTGTTATGAACGGTAATCTGCATTAATCTTTACATAATCATAGGTCAGGTCACAGCCCCACGCCGTTGCAGATTCCATTCCCATTTTCACATCTGCGATGCAGGTAACAGCCTCTGTCTTCAATATCTCTGTCGCTTCTTCCTCGCTATAATCCGCATACATACCGTTTTCCACAATTTTCAGTCTGCCCTTTTCGCTCTCTATATATACATCCACCTGTTCCGGATCAAAGATGACACCGGAATAACCCATCGCGCACAAAATCCTTCCGCTATTGGCATCGTTTCCAAACACCATCGCCTTGGTAAGAGATGAGGTCACAATAGATTTACTTAACGTAACCGCATCCTGCTTTGTGGCTGCATGAATTACTTTTACTTCAAACAGCTTTGTAGCTCCCTCTCCATCTGACGCAATTTTCTTTGATAAACTCTCACATACCTCTCTCAATGCCTTCTTAAAGGTCAGATAATCTTCGTTTTTTTCGATTATCGCAGGATTGCCTGCCAGTCCGTTCGCCATCAAAAGTACCGTATCATTTGTAGAGGTATCACCATCTACAGAAACCATGTTAAAGGTGTCCGGTATCGTCTCACTTAAGGCGTCCTGAAGCATCTCCTTTGAAATCGCTGCGTCTGTGGTAATAAATCCAAGCATGGTACACATATTAATATGAATCATACCGGAACCCTTGCACATACCGCCAATATGCACTTCTTTCCCATTCAGTTCAAACTTTACCGCTGCCTGCTTATCCACTGTATCTGTTGTCATAATCGCCTGCGCTGCCGTCTGTGCCGCTTCCTTGCTGTTCTCAAGTTTCAAAACCAGCTGCTCAATGCCTGACTTCATGATTTCCACCGGAAGTGTTGCACCAATCACACCAGTGGAACAAATCAACACCTCGTCCCTGGTAATTCCTGCTACCTCTGTCAGCTTCCCGGCAAGCTGCTCACAATCCTTTAATCCCTTTTCACCCGTACAGGCATTTGCCACACCACTGTTCACTAAAACAGCTCTGACACTTTCTGATTCCGTGACAATCCTTTTATCCCACTTAACCGGAGCCGCCTTTACCAGATTACCGGTAAAAGTACCTGCTGCCACACAATCCGCATCAGAAAATATCATTGCCATATCCTTCTTGCCTTCATGCCCCGCCTTTATGCCAACCTCAACTCCCGCTGCCTTAAATCCCTCTGCGGCGCAAACACCGCCCTCTATCCATTCCATCATATCTTAAATCCTTTCTCATAAGCGCTAGCCATTATAATATAATGCGTCTTATCTCATAAACGCTAATCATCAGGTCGATTCTTAAGGAAACATCGGTACCTGCATCAGCCCTTCCTTTTCTTCCAGCCCAAACATAATATTCATATTCTGAACAGCCTGTCCTGCTGCTCCCTTCACCAAATTATCCATTGCTCCCATCATGATTATTCTGTTGGTTCTCTCATCAATCTTAAAATTCACATCCACATAATTAGAACCCTCTACCCATCTTGTCTCCGGGCAGACATCTTTGTCAAGCACTCTGACAAAGGTCTCCTTATCATAATACTTGTCATAAATCGCCTTTATCTCATCATAGGTAACCGTTTTCGCAAGGGAAGCATAGGCTGTCACAAGGATTCCTCTGTTCATCGGTACAAGATGTGGTGTAAAATTAATCATAACAGACTCGCCGGCGGCATAGGAAAGCTGCTCTTCTATCTCAGGTGTGTGTCTGTGGGTTGCCACACCATATGCCTTGATATTTTCATTAACCTCACAAAACAGATTATTGACCTTTGCCCCTCTGCCTGCACCGGAAGTACCTGATTTTGCATCTACAATAATGGTATCCGGCCTGATGACTTTTTCCTTTAACAGCGGTGCTATACTCAGTGTCGTACAGGTAGGGTAACATCCCGGATTCGCTACCAGTCTTGCTTTTTTCACCTGTTCTCTGTTAATCTCGCACAGTCCATATACGGCCTCTCCGATAAACTGAGGGCTCTTGTGCTCTATGTTATACCACTTTTCATAAATACCTACATCTTTGATACGAAAGTCGGCACTCAAATCAATAATTTTTACTTTATTTAGTATTTCCTCATTCACTAAGGACGCACACAAGCCCTGCGGTGTAGCTGTAAATATGACATCTACGCGGTCTGCAAGCTCCTCCATATTATCATCGAGGCATTTATCCTCTACAATCTGAAACATATTGCTGAAAACTTCATAATATTTTTTATCCACATAGCTTCTGGAACCATACCACACAATCTCTGTATATCGATGCTGCAATAACAGTCTGACAATCTCTGCACCTGCGTATCCTGTTGAACCGATAATTCCAACTTTAATCATCATATTTCCTCCATTTCTTACAAAAAGTATTTATAATTATACATTTTTTATGCATATTACGCAAGTTCTTTTTTTACTTTTTATGGATTTTTTTGAAAAAATGTAACTATTCAGACGTTCCATCCCCAAATATCGGCCGGTTTTCCCTGTTTATGCATAAAAATATGTGCTATTGCATATTTATGCACGTTATGCATTTTTCCCGAACCGGTTACCGTACACAGCTATCCTCCACCAGACCGAATGCCTTATCGCCTATGCAGGAATAGGGTTTCCGCTACTGTCAGCCGAAAAACTTTATTGTTGATTTTTTACCATCAATGTTGTATATTGATAACATTGAGAGCTGTAGCTGCTCCACACTAATTTATTCAACGATATAGGAGGATTCTTTAAAATGAAAGAAAAAGTTATTTTAGCCTACTCTGGTGGTCTTGATACAACCGCCATCATTCCTTGGTTAAAGGAAAATTTTGATTATGAAGTAATCTGTTGCTGCATCGACTGCGGACAGGGCAACGAACTTGACGGACTTGAAGAAAGAGCAAAGCTTTCCGGTGCATCTAAACTTTATATTGAAGATATCACTGATGAATTTTGTGATGATTATATTGTTCCGTGCGTACAAGCCGGTTCCGTCTACGAGAACAAATATTTACTCGGTACTTCCATGGCTCGTCCGGGGATTGCCAAGAGGCTGGTAGAGGTAGCACGCAAGGAGGGCGCTACTGCTATCTGCCATGGTGCCACCGGTAAGGGTAATGACCAGATTCGTTTTGAGCTCGGCATCAAGGCACTGGCTCCTGATCTGAAGATTATTGCACCGTGGAGAATGACCGATGTATGGACAATGAATTCCCGTGAAGAAGAGATTGAATATTGCCGTGACCATGGCATTGACCTTCCATTCTCTGCCGACTCAAGCTACAGCCGTGACCGTAACCTATGGCACATCAGCCATGAAGGTCTTGAACTGGAAGATCCTGCCAATGAGCCTAATTATGAGCATTTATTAGTTCTTGGTGTTACCCCTGAGAAGGCTCCGCAGGAGGGCGAATATGTTACGATGACCTTTGAAAAGGGTGTCCCGACAAGTATCAATGGTGAAAAGATGAAAGTATCTGATATTATCAGAAAATTAAATGAATTAGGTGGCAAACATGGTATCGGTATCATTGATATTGTTGAGAATCGTGTCGTTGGTATGAAGTCCCGCGGTGTATATGAGACTCCGGGCGGAACTATTCTGATGGAAGCCCACAACCAGTTAGAGGAATTGGTACTTGACCGTGCAACTATGGAAGTGAAGAAGGATTTAGGCAATAAATTTGCACAGATTGTCTATGAAGGAAAATGGTTTACACCACTGCGTGAGGCCATTCAGGCATTCGTGGAATCCACACAGGAATATGTAACCGGTGAAGTGAAGTTTAAGCTTTACAAGGGTAATATCATCAAAGCCGGCACTACTTCTCCATATTCACTGTACAGTGAATCATTGGCAAGCTTTACAACCGGTGATCTGTATGACCACCATGATGCAAGCGGCTTTATCACTTTATTTGGTCTGCCCCTCAAGGTGAGAGCTATGAAGTGGGCTGAACAGGGAATTGAGAACAAGTATTTAGAGAAATAAACAGCTGCTATTGATAGTGACAAAAATAATAAACCACCCTGCAGATTTCAACATAGTCTGCAGGGTGGTTTCAATAATGCACCTTTCTTATAGTTCTCTCCCACACATCTCAAGCGCCGACGCAATCACGGCATCCATATCATAATACCTGTACTCACCTAATCTTCCCCCGAAAATTACCTTCTCCTCTTTGTCCGCCAATGCTTTATATTCACTGTAGAGTTTTCCGTTTTTTTCATCATTGACCGGATAATACGGCTCATCTCCTCTTTTCCACTCAGAGCTGTACTCACGACTGATAACTGTCTTCGGAAGGTCGTTACCCTCTTCATCTTTTCCAAATTCAAACCATTTATGTTCAATGATTCTGGTGTAAGGCGTCTCGCTGTCCGTATAATTAACCGCAGCATTTCCCTGATAATTAGGCTGATTAAGCACCTCTGTCTCAAATCTTACTGAACGATACGCAAGCGTACCTAACCGGTACCCAAAGTAAGCGTCAATTGCCCCTGTATATATTACCCTGTCTGCCAGCCTGTCCAACTCGTCTTTTTCCTCAAGGTAATCTACTTCCAGCCTTACTTCTGTATCACCAAGCATATTTTCTACCATCTTGGTATATCCCCCCATCGGAATCCCTTGATAAAGCGCATTAAAATAATTATTGTCAAAGGTCAGTCTGACCGGAAGTCTCTTAATGATAAAAGCAGGAAGTTCATGACACGGTCTGCCCCACTGCTTCTGTGTATATCCCTTAATTAGCTTTTCATAGATATCGGTTCCTACCAGACTGATTGCCTGCTCCTCTAAATTAGACGGATTTGCAATCCCCGCCATTCTTCTCTGTTCTTCAATCTTTTTGGCGGCCTCCTCCGGCGTCACCACCCCCCACATCTTATTAAACGTATACATATTAAATGGCAGTGAATACAATTCTCCCTTATAATTCGCCACCGGCGAGTTGGTAAATCTGTTAAATTCTGCAAAACGGGTAATATACTGCCACACTTTCTGATTGTTCGTATGGAAAATATGTGCGCCATATTGATGAACGTTAATTCCCTCCTGCTTTTTGGTGTACACATTTCCCGCTACATTTGGTCTCTTATCAATGACAAGTACCTTTTTCCCTTTTTCGGCTGCCTGTTGTGCAAAAACAGCACCGTACAGTCCTGCTCCTACCACTAAATAATCGTATTTCATAAAAAAACAATATCCTTTCACACATTTATTGGTGCTTTCGCAGCTGCCTGCGAATAATGACCATTATATAATAATTTTTCAAGAACGACAACAGTTATACTTGCAAATCAATTATTAATTTAGTATTATATAAGTTGTATTTTTATGCCTGCATTTGCGGCAGGCATCATATGGGAGATGATAGAATGCACACCGTTGATATTGTGGTTCCCTGCTACAACGAAGCTGAGGGACTTACTGTATTTTACGAGGAAACCTCTAAAGTAACGGATAATATTGATACTTATCAATTTAACTATATATTTGTAGATGACGGAAGTAAAGATGAAACCATAAATGTTATCACAGCTCTTGCCGATTCCCATGAGAATGTCAGATATATTTCATTTTCAAGAAATTTCGGAAAGGAAGCAGGCATGTATGCCGGTCTTTTATACTCTTCCGCAGACTATGTCATTATTATGGATGCCGACTTGCAGCATCCTCCGGTTCTGATTCCCGACATGATTGAGGGAATCAGACAAGGGTATGACTGTGTTGCCGCAAAACGGACAAACCGTAAGGGAGAGGCAAGAATCCGAAGTATGTTTTCAAGATTTTTCTACAGGCTCACCAATAAAATGACCGACATCCATCTGGTTCAGGGTGCTGTTGACTACAGGATTATGTCCAGACAGATGGTGGATGCTGTTCTCTCTTTGTGCGAAACACAACGTTTTTCAAAAGGAATCTTTGAATGGGTGGGGTTTAAGAAGAAATGGCTTCCTTATGAGAATGTGGAACGCAAAATCGGCAAAACCAAGTGGAGCTTTAGAAGTCTGTTTAAATATGCCATTGACGGTATCACTGCTTTTTCGGTTGCACCACTCAGAATGGTGACCGGTTTCGGATTTTTCATATCTATTGCGGCATTCTTTTATATTGCCGTCACTCTGATACAGACGCTTATTTTCGGAATATCCGTTCCCGGCTATGTCACCACACTCTCTGCAGTGCTGTTTTTAGGTGGCATTATCGAATTTTCCATCGGTGTATTGGGAGAATATATCGGTCATATTTATATTGAAACTAAAAACAGACCGCTGTTCATTGTCAGAAATACCAATATTGAGCTGCAGCCTGCGCAATCAAATGCAACAAAATCAGATGTTAACGCCACTATTACCGGCAGACAGTCATCATTCTGACATTTATATTTCAATTTTCAACTGAAAGGAATTTATTTTAAAATGAATAACCTCAAAAAATTTATTAATAAGGAAACAATACTATATCTTATATTTGGTGTACTGACCACCCTTGTGAATTTCATTGCCTACTTTATTTTTACTAATATATCTATCAACTATCTGGTTGCCAATGTCATGGCATGGTGTCTCGCCTTTGCATTTGCTTATGTAACCAATAAGCTTTTTGTCTTTAACAGTAAAACTTCCACCTTATCCGCTTTATTAAATGAATTTACGGAATTTCTGGGTGCCAGAATTTTTTCGCTGTTGTTTGAGCTGGTATTTATGTATATCACGGTTACAATATTTGGCATGTATCACTTTGTGGCTAAGATTTTTGCCAGTATATTTGTGGTAATCATTAACTATTTATTCAGTAAACTGCTTATTTTTAAAGGTGATGACAAAAAAGAACACTCTCTGCTGGACTCCATCAGAGAAAATCTTGCTTTTTTTATCTCCTTTTTAGTGCCCTGCATTATCCTGATTATCATTTATTACATGCGAAAAATATATCCGTTTGGCGATAATATGTACCTGAGAAGTGACTGTTATCATCAGTATGCACCATTTATGATGGAGTTTTACAACAAAATCAAAAATGGCGGCAACTTTACTTTCTCATGGAATATTGGTATGGGGATTAATTTCAGTGCCCTGTACGCTTACTATCTGGCAAGTCCGGTAAACTGGTTTATCTGCCTTGTCTCTCCGAACCATATTCCTGAGATTATGAGTGTCTTTATTGTGGTGAAAAGTTCTCTTTGCAGCACTACTTTCGCTTATTATCTAAGCAGACACTTTAACACCAAAAAGCTCACCATTGCCACACTTTCTATTTTCTATGCACTTTCCTCCTATTTTTGTGCATACAGCTGGAATCTGATGTGGATTGATTGTTTACTGCTGTTTCCGCTTATCATTCTCGGGCTTGAAAAGCTGGTAAAGGAAAATAAGTGTTATCTCTATTGCATTACCCTTGGTATTGCTATTTTATCCAATTATTATATCGCCATTATGATCTGCATCTTCTGTGTCATATACTATATTGCTCTTGTGTGTTCCAGTGACGAGGAAAAGACCATGGGCTATTTAACTGTCAGATGTAAAAATTTTGTACTCTATTCTCTGTTAGCAGGTGGTTTTGCGGCAGTGACGTTTCTGCCTGCCTATTATGCCTTAAGTGCTACCGCATCAGGTGAATTTGAGTTTCCAAAAACAATTGTGACTTATTTTTCCGCATTATTCATGCTGTCGCGTTCACTGATTAACGTAGAACCGGCGGTATTTTCCGCCCATGATCCTAACATATACTGTGGCGTAATCGTATTTTTATTAATTCCGCTGTATATCATGAATCCTAAGATTAATATCAGAGAGAAGATTGCCAAAGTGGTCATTGTTTTTTTCCTGTTATTCAGCTTTAATACCAATATTCCTAACTACATCTGGCACGGCTTTCACTATCCTAACAGTCTGCCATGCCGTGAATCCTTCCTGTATATTTTTATGGTACTCTCAATGGGATATGAGTCAATTGTCTATATCAGGGAAAATACACGCAAACAGCTCTTTGGCACTTTCGCTGGCGCCATTGCCACCATCTTTGTTATTGAAGAACTTTTTGTGTCAGATACCTACAGTTCTCTGACCATTTATATCAGTATCGGCTTTCTGATATTCTATATGATTACCATCTGCCTTATGCGGAATAATAATTACAAGCAGAACTTTATTGCCTACCTGCTGATTATCATGATTGCCGCCGAAGCGTTTATCAATACAGACGAGACGGCACTGAGCACCTGCACACGTTCCGCTTATTTAAGAGACAATGCCTCCATCGAAAAATTGGTGGACATGGCAAAGGAAGCAGAAGCATCAGAGGGAAACACGGATTTCTTCAGAATTGAAAAGGAGGACCGTCGTTCTAAGAACGATGCGGCATGGAGTAACTACCACGGTGCCTCTATCTTTTCTTCCACTACCAACGCAGGGCTTAGTAAATATTACGGTGCACTGGGCTTTGAGGAATCCACCAATGCCTATGCCTATTACGGACATACGCCTTTGACGGAAGCTATGTTCTCAATCAAATATGTCCTCAGCACACGTTCCCTTGTGGAAACAGAATATCTTCACTTCTTTGCAAGTGACAACTACATCAATTATGCCAACAATGATTCGGTATACTATATGTATGCCAATACTTACAGCCTT
Source organism: uncultured Lachnospiraceae bacterium (assembly GCA_902767015.1). Taxonomy (GTDB): domain Bacteria; phylum Bacillota; class Clostridia; order Lachnospirales; family Lachnospiraceae; genus Bovifimicola. Next base: position 66,958 of record CACXFV010000117.1, read on the forward strand.
CCCCTTGCCTTTATGATGCCTGCAACGGTGGCTGACAACTGGGATATCACAGATCCGAATCCTTTTTCCGTGCAGAATGGACTGGTAAATGCCATCCTGAATCGAAGTGAGGAGGAGCCTAAAATGTATACACGACTGATGGTTTCAACCATAGGAGAGGATAATGAGGTATCTCTTGATACAGATACGCATTTATTCATCTATGTAACCACATCCCTGGATAGTATTACGGTCACAAAGACTAATCCCGACGGCTCAACCTCCACTAAAAATTATTCCTCTATGACACACAGTCATATGCTTGATCTGGGAGAACTGGAGGCAGGCTCAAAGGTTACGGTTACCTCGTCAGATGCCGATGTGCCGACCATTCAGCTATATGCCTACAGCTTTGATAAAGATATCTTCTTAGATACCTTCCATAAGCTAAATGAAAGCACCTTGAATATCACGAAATATACCGACACCTCCCTAAACGGTACTATTCAGGTGAAGGAAAGCGGTTTATTATATACCTCCATTCCATATGACAAGGGCTGGTCTGTATATGTCGATGGAAGAAAAGTGAGAACCCATGCTTTTAAAGACGCATTAGTTTCCATTTATCTGGAAAGCGGCGAGCACGAGCTGCGGTTTGAATTTACCCCTGTAGGGCTTAAGGGGGGCATGATGATTACTATATTAAGTATCCTCATTTTTATCGCCATATTCGCAGCTGATATGATTATCAGAAGACATTCCTCTCAATTGCAGAAGGAAGAATAAAGCAGTCATCAATATGAAATATAAAACAGGTTCCTTCTCTCAAGCCAACTACATGAGGAATGAACCTGTTTTTATGAAGCTTTAACAATCAGCTGACTTTCATTTAATTTTCAATGCATGCAAAAAAATCATCCACCTTAATATTCGTCATATCTGCCAATCTGATTTTCTCCCATGCCTTATCATTAAACTCAGAGGAAAGCTCATTGACAAACGGATCATACACTTGACGGAAAGCCTCATTCTTTGCTTTCAAGACCATCGCCTCTTTATTCTTCTGTGTCTCCTCTGCCAGATAATCACTGATGCATTTAATAATATAGTACCCGTCCGGTGTCTCAATAACATCACTGACCTCTCCCTCCTTTAGGGCAAAGGCCACTTTTTCAAACTCCTCTATCATTTCCCCCTTTCCAAACTGGTACTCAATCTGCCCGGCATCTGTATTTTTAGTGGCAATCTCCACAAAATCGCTTCCGTTTTTTATCTGTTCCAACGCTCCATCAATATTTTTCTTTGCTTCCTGCTTCTCCTCTTGTGTATATTCTATTCTGTTGCCCTCATTATCCATCATATATGTCTTCTGATAAATACTCTGCACCCTGATTACCTTGGCATCTGCATCACTAATCTCAGGATTAATACCCTTAACGATTTCCTCGTATACTTTATTCGCCAGCAGATACTCCTCGTAAGCCTTTGTCACATCTGCATCTGTCACACCGAGATAAGTCTTTTCCTCCTCTGACAGAGCCGAAAAATACTTTTGTGAAGCATTTGCGGCTTTTTCCTTTTCTGCCTCTGACAATTGCAGCTTCTTTTCCTTTGCAAGAAGGTTTAATGTTTTAATACGGGCACACCGGTCCTTGACACTGTCCTTAACATAATTTTCAAAGGTGGTATCACCTATACTCTTATCCCATATATCTGTTCCAAAGGATTCTTCATACACATTTTTTTCAGTCGTAAGATACATCAATGCATCAGATACGCTGAACTTACTTCCATCAATTTTAAATAAATCCGAATCGCTGAGACCTGTTGTAATTCTGATATTTTTTCCTCCGATACTGCAGCCTGCCGTCAGAACGGCAACCGACATAGTCAACGCCGCAAAATACACTGTTTTTCTCTTCATTTTATCTGCTCCTTTCCTGTCAAGCCCGTACTCATCCAAGCATCTGCCGGATTTCCTGCGGTGTACTGACAAGCGCATCCGCTCCGGCGTCCATTAATTCCTCTTTTGTTCTGAAACCCCAAAGTACTCCCACTGTATATAAGCCATAATTCTTACCGGTGAGCATGTCTGTATTGGTATCCCCGATATAAAGACATTCTGACGCTTCCACACCGATTTTGTCAAGAATGATTCTGATTCCCTCTCCGCTTGGCTTTCTCTTATAATCGTCACGCTGTCCTAAAACCATATCAAAATAGTCTTCACCAAACAGTTGGCGCAATATATGCTCAACATTTTCCTGCCGTTTGTTGGAAAAAATACATATTTTTATACCTGATTTTTTGAGATTATCAAACAACTCTCTGATGCCCTCATATGGGGCAACCTTATAGGTACATCTCTCCTCAAATAATTCTGTGTACCTCGAAATCGCTTTCTCGTAACAGGCAAGCGCTGTATCCCCCGATGCCATTAACGCACGTTTTATCAGTTCAAATTGTCCATCACCTGCAAACACCTTGTAGCTTTCCATATCATGCTGCTTTAACCCTATCTCCTCCAGCACAAGATTAACCGTCGAACCGATGGATTCCACTGTATCAAGTGTCGTTCCGTCTAAATCAAAGATACAGGCTTTTATCCCATGTCTGTTTTCAAACACACTGTCACAGAGATTGACACCCAGTGTATCCCTCACTTCGTTAAAAAGTCTTGCAATCGGCAATCCCACCACATTATTATAATCGCCTTCGATTCCGATAACATATTTTCCGAATATTCCCTGTATACCATAGGCGCCTGCCTTATCGAAGGGCTCACCTGTAGCAATATATTCATGAATATCCTCCTCTGACAGCTTTGCCACATGTACCTTCGTACATTCACTGAACTGAAGCCATCTGACAGGCTGCCTTTCACCGCCGGATAAGAAAATTACCGTCACACCCGTGTACACCTCATGAATATTGCCGGAAAGCATCTTCAACATTTGAAAAGCCTCTTTAGCATCCTTAGGCTTTCCGAGAATCCTTCCACCATAGGAGACAACTGTATCTGCACCAATGATAATCTTTGGTGAACGTACACTCATCTCCGGTAAATGCTGTCCGGCAATCTCCTGCATTATCTGCTCTCTGATATCCTCTGCTTTTTGCCCTGACAACTCAATGACCACTTCTTTTGGTCTGTCCGTAGTGATAATCTCCTGTTTTGTGCTCACCATACATCGATAGGAAATTCCTATCTGGCTTAAGAGTTCTTTTCTTCTCGGCGATTTTGAGGCCAATATAATATCTAAATTCTTCTTTACTTTCATATCTGCTTCCTTTCCATTGCAAAGCTATATCCTGCACTTCTTTCTGTGCTACAAAAGGTTGGTCAGTACATCTTCAAAACATACCCCATCCTCCTGAGGGATATTTCTTTCGTCAGAAATGACAAGGCACTTTTTGATAAACTGCACCGCTCTTCTCACTGATGTCATAAAATCTACTCCATTGACGGCATCCGCTGAAATGATGGCTGAAAAAATATCCCCCGTACCCGAACGGGTAATACCAATCCTTTTACTTTTAATAATCATGTCTTTTTTACCTTTTTCATAGACATAATTACTAATGTACCTGTCGCGCATAATGCCGGTAATCACAATCTTCTCCGGTCCCATCTGTGCCAGCCTGTCCGCCATTTTTCTGATAGCTTTATAATCCATCGCTTCTCTGTATTCAGTATCGGTCAGGATACAGCATTCCGTCAGGTTCGGCGTGATAATGTCTGACAAACAGACTAACTCTCTTAACTTTTCACACATTTCTTCGGTATATGTAGCATACTTCACACCATCATCCCCCATAACGGGGTCTACAATGACCACTGTATTTTCTCCCTTAAAATCCTCTATAAACCTTCTGACAATTTCTATCTGCTTTGCAGAACCCAAAAAACCTGTAGAAATCCCTTCAAATTCAAGCTGCAGCCCCTTCCACCTGTCAATATATTCCTGCATCTTATCGGTATAATCGTCAAAAAAATATTCCGGATATGCTGTATGATTAGAAAAAATAGAGGTCGGTACCGGGCAGCATTGAATCTTTAGTGCTGAAATGACCGGCAGTGCAACGGTTATCGAACACTTTCCAAATCCTGTAAAATCATTAATCAATGCTATTTTTTTCTGATTATTATGTGACACTTCTATCACTCCATTTCCAAACTTCTAAACAATCCTTCTGATAATATAAATAATCAGCAGATGTACCGGATAATACAGATAGAAAAACCACTTCAACTTTTTCTCTATGATTCCCTTTTCTCCGTTGTACATCCAGATAACCGGAATTGCCGCTATGGCATATGCCTGTACTCCGCCAATCAGATACATATTGATATAAATCTGAAAAGCACACGAAACCATTGCATTGAACCTGAATTCATAAAATCCGAAAATCATCAGGATACCATAAAATGAATAATCTGTTTTTAACACATAGGCAATAAAACATCCCAAAAACAGAACAAATAATTCTAAAATCAATGCTATAAAATACAGTTTTCCCTTTAATTTAAGCTTAATCTGCTCTATGACACAGATGACCGCCAGACCGATTGCCAATGTAAAAAAGACATTTTGATGTTCCAAATGATATGCGGTATTAAAAAAGGCAAGGTCAAAAAATACCTCTGCCATCAGGGCAAATGCGGTAAGACGCAGTATATATTTCACACAATTTCTTGTATGAAACATTCCATTGACAATCATATAGCAATAGATGGGAAAAGCAAGTCTTCCTATCATACGCAAAAACAAATACTGAGGCAGCAAAGCCGCCCCAATATGATCTATCGTCATCGTTATGGTCGCTAATAGCTTAATGGCGCCTGAACTAAGGCACAGTAAGCTAAACTCCCTGCCATCCTTCGTGCCATCCGGTTTTATTCTTTCATTTGAGCCGATTTCCGGTTTCATATTATTCCTCCATCGTATCAGCTTTATCCATACTATTGTCTGCTTGTCCGGCGAAAGGACTGTTAAGGCTTTCTATCCTTTTCAGCTTCTCCATCTCCAGTTTTTTGGCAGCCTCAATCTCCGCCCTCTCTTCTGCTGCTACCTCATCACTTTTTTCACTTATCAGAACAGCAACACTTCTCGGCGGTAACATAACACTTCTCGAAAACTTCACTTTTCTGTCATCAAGTTCAATCTTATCCACGGCGTCCGTGGCAAATGCCACCTTCCACTCCTTGCCTTTACCGGCACCCGGAATACCGAACTTTCTATTCTCCCAATACATATTGAAAGCAATATAGACATTCTCCTCCTCCGCCTTCTTAAACACACTGCAATATCTTCCGTTCAAAAGAACCGCAAAATGTCTTGAAAAGACATCTGTGTTAAGGGCCCATGTCCTGTCGGAATGGTATGACATATCCGGCATCCCAAGAGACCTGTAGTCACTATTCTGAAATGGTGCTTCAAGGTGCAGAATATTGTATTCCTTCCTGAATCGAATAATAAATTTCACAAATTCAAACAATTCTGAGTTTTTCTTAACCAGTCTCCAATCCAGATAAGATATATTATTATCCTGGCAATATGGATTATTATTGCCATCACAGGAATTGCCAAACTCATCTCCTGCATAAATCATCGGTGTTCCCTGACATAACATCAGAAGGCACCATGCATTTTTAAGCTGCTTTAACCTAAATTCCAATGTCTTTTTCTTTTTTGTATGTCCTTCAAATCCGCAATTCCAACTGTAATTATCCTCGCGTCCGTCTTTATTGTCTTCGCCGTTTTCTTCATTATGCTTTGCTGAAAAAGACACCATATCCATCATCGTAAGAGTATCATGATTCGCGATATAATTCACTGGTGTTGCAAAAGCCTTATTATATCCTACTCTGAAGGACATGTCCCTGACAGTTCCCTCATCCCCTTTTAAAAACTTTCTGGCAATGTTCATAAACACATCATTGGCTTCTCCCAAGTGCTTGTTCACTGAATACTCATCGCTGTCGAAACCATAGCTGATAATCTTCGTATTAGAAAGATAAGGATCTGCACTCACTGCCCCTCTTATATCAGGACTCATATTACAATGAATACCGTCAATATGATAACTAATCACCCAATATCGGAAACAGTCAATCATATAGGCAGGAGACACGCCTTTCTCGAAATAGAACTCCATACATACTTCTATATTGTTCCTGTGAAGCTCCCGAACCATTGTCTTAAATTCATTAATTGCACTTACGGCATCTTTTTTATAAGAATATGCCACCTTCGGCATAAAATAATCCGCACTGGTATATCCCCAGTAATTGACCTTTCCTTTTCTGACGCCGGCATTCTCATTAAATTCATAGGCCGGCATTAGCTCAATCATGGTAATACCAAGCTCCTTAAAGTAATCTAACTTCTCAACAATTCCTGCAAAAGTACCCTTTTTGCGTACTTTTGAATACTTATGCATAGTAAAGCCACGGACATGAAGTCTGTATATAATGCTGTCCGCAAAATCAGTCATAGGCTTTCTGTCATCCTTCCAGTTAAACCTGTCCACATATACAGATGATGTCTTCTTTTTCACATCATTCTCTCCAAAGACACCTGCCCCATTGATGATGGTCGCATAAGGATCGGTAATTACTCTGTTTCCGACACGATAATTATAATCAAAATTATTCAGACTGATGCCCTGAAGACACATCGTACATATATTGCCGTACCACATCTCCTGTGAAAACGCAATTTCTGCTGCAACCTTGACAGTTCCCTTTTCATACAGAATCAACGAACACTGTCCCCGCTCCTTTCCTCCTGTCATGAGGGTAAAATTAATTCCATCATTTGTCTTAACTGCCCCCAGCTGCATCGGATTTCCCGGCTTTATCCTATACTTCAATTCTTTACTATTTGTCATATTATTCTTTTCGACTTTCTGTTTTTATATTGTCTTTTTGCTATTCTTCTGCTCATTTATGCGAATATCAACAGCCCTTATATTCTGATTTTACTGTAATGTCTGCTAAACAATGAGATTATTATAGCATATTAACACCATAAAGTCTACCGCAAGTGTCGTTATACATAAGCCAATTTTTCTGCCGGTGTAACATTTCCTCTTGCAAAATATAATATTTACTGTAAAATAGTATCACAGATAAAACAAAATCAAAATATAACAAAAACCATTTTGAAGTAAATAATTGAAGAAAGGATGACGCAGCCACATGCACTTTTGTGGATGCAGGGACAGCATAATGATCAGTGCAAATAACATTACCCTCCGGCTTGGAAAGAAAGCCCTTTTTGAAGATGTCAATATTAAATTTACGGAAGGCAACTGCTATGGATTAATCGGTGCCAACGGTGCCGGCAAATCCACTTTTTTAAAGATTCTCTCCGGAGAAATTGATTCTACCAACGGCGAAGTAGTCATCACACCCGGTCAGCGACTCTCCTTCTTGAAGCAGGATCACTTCCAGTATGATGAATTTCCTGTTTTAGATACCGTAATCATGGGCAATGCAAGACTTTACGAAATCATGAAGGAAAAAGAAAAAATATATGCAAAAGAAGATTTTACAGAGGAAGACGGTATTCTTGCCGGAAAGCTTGAAGAGGAATTTGCCAATCTGAACGGCTGGGAAGCCGAGGCTGATGCCGCTACTCTGTTAAATGGTCTCGGTATTGATACAGAACTTCATTACAAATATCTGAAAGACCTCCGTGGCAGCGAAAAAGTCAAAGTATTGCTGGCACAGGCACTTTTTGGCAATCCTGATATTCTTCTCCTTGATGAGCCTACGAACCATTTGGACTTAGATGCCATCGCATGGCTGGAGGAATTTCTGATTAATTTTGAAAATACTGTCATCGTTGTCTCCCATGACCGCTATTTTCTCAACAAGGTATGCACCCATACTGCCGATATCGATTACGGAAAGATTCAGCTCTATGCCGGCAACTATGATTTCTGGTATGAATCAAGCCAGCTCCTTGTCAAGCAGATGAAGGAGGCTAATAAGAAGAAAGAAGAAAAAATCAAGGAATTACAGGAATTTATCCAACGTTTCAGTGCCAACGCCTCCAAATCAAAACAGGCTACTTCAAGAAAGCGTGCTCTTGAAAAAATTGAGCTTGATGAGATAAAACCATCCAGCAGAAAATATCCTTATATTGATTTCAGACCAAACAGGGAGATTGGCAATGAAGTGCTCACAGTGGAGCATATCTCTAAAACCATAGATGGTGTCAAGGTTCTCGATGATATTTCCTTTATCGTCGGACGGGAAGACAAGATTGCTTTTGTCGGCTCTAATGAAATTGCCAAGACGACACTTTTTAAAATATTAATGGGTGAGTTAGAACCGGACGAGGGTAACTATAAATGGGGCGTTACCACCACACAGGCATATTTCCCAAAGGACAGCACCAAGGAATTTGACAATGACTATACGATTGTTGACTGGCTTACCGGCTATTCAGAAATCAAGGACGCCACTTATGTCAGAGGCTTTCTCGGAAGAATGCTGTTTGCAGGTGATGATGGTGTGAAAAAGGTCAAAGTATTATCCGGAGGTGAAAAAGTCCGCTGCCTCTTATCAAAGATGATGATCAGCGGCGCCAATGTCCTTATTCTGGATGAGCCAACGAACCATTTAGATATGGAATCAATCACTGCATTGAACAATGGATTAATAAAATTCCCGGGTGTTGTACTGTTTGCCTCACATGACCATCAGTTTGTACAGACAACTGCCAACAGAATCATGGAAATTGTCAATGGCAATCTGATTGACAAGATGACAACGTATGATGAATATCTTGAAAATGATGAGCTTGCAAGAAAGCGTCAGACATACTCCATGGATGAACAGGAGAAAGATAATTAATGAAATATATAGATTTACATGTACACTCTACAGCTTCAGACGGTTCTATGACACCGTCTGAGCTTGTGTCCTATGCTTTACAAAAGAACCTGTGTGCTTTCGCTCTTACCGACCACGATACCGTAGCCGGTATTGAGGAGGCACTTCATGCGGCAGAGCAGTTTTCCACAGAAGATAAGCCGCTTCAGATAATTCCCGGCATTGAGATTTCTGCCGAATATAACGGACAGGACATTCATATTCTCGGATACAATATTGATTATAGGGAGCAGGGTTTTTTAGACGAGGTGAATTATTACAGAAATCTGCGCAATGAGCGCAATAGCAGGATGCTGCTAAAATTAAGAGAGACAGGCTTCGATATTACCTCTGATATGATGGTAAAACGCTTTGGCGCTGATACCGTCATCACAAGAGCCCATTATGCCATTTTTCTAAAGGAGGCGGGCTATGTCAAAGACAATGAGGAGGCCTTTAACAAATATCTGAATCCCGGCTGTCCCTGCTATATTCCCCGAACAAGGATACATGTAACAGATGCCGTCAGGCTTATCTTAAGTGCCAAAGGAAAACCGGTTCTCGCTCATCCGGTTCTCTATCAGCTAACTGATACACAGCTTGACGGGCTTGTAAGCCTTCTCAAAGAGGCAGGGCTTATGGGGATTGAAGCAATCTACTCCAAGAATAAAGAGGATGCCGAACAGCGTATGCGTGCACTGGCACGAAAATATAACTTATTTATTACCGGTGGCTCTGATTTTCACGGAACTGCCAAGCCTAATCTTGAGCTCGGCACAGGCTATGGTAATTTGGCCATTCCTTACTCTCTGTTAGAAAATTTATCATAGATATTCCAAAGCCCTTTCAGCAGTAAGTCCGGCTCATAGACCATGTGTCGCTCACAGTGGGGAATGATCAATCCGGCAATTCCCCCTGTAGCGATAACTGTCACCTCTGCTCCAAGGCTGTCCTCAACTCGTTTAACAAGCCCATCCAGCATAGCAGCATTGGCATAGATTATTCCACTCTGCATACTTTCAATCGTGTTCTTTCCTATGAGATTTTTGGGTGCTTTTAATTCTACCTTTGGCAACTGCGATGCTTTTTGCGTAAGTGCCTCATTAGAAATCCCTATCCCCGGTATAATAATCGTCCCCAGATATACTCCTTCATCAATTACGGAACAGGTAGTCGCCGTTCCCATATCAAAAATGACAACTTTTCCGCTATATTCCATTGTCGCTGCCACTGCATCGACCAACAGATCAATCCCCACTTTATCCGGATGTTCCATTGCTATCCTGATGCCCATATCTGTCTGATAATTCACAACCAGCGCCTTCTTTGATGTCAACAGTTCCATTGCCTCACTGATTTGATCTGTGACCTCCGGCACGACAGAGGAAATCACCGCTCCTTCAATATCTTCCAAAGGAATTATTTTAGAATCTATATTCATTTTTTTGTCATCCTCTGATAATCCGAAAGCTTTTCTGATCCCTATATAAAAACTGCCGGCCGTTCCCTGTTTATCGGTGACAAGCCTTTTTGATGCCACAATCCGACCTGTACTATCCATCAATGCAATCACTATATTGGAGTTACCTATATCCACTGCAAAAAACATGTCCGTCTCCCTTATTTGTTATGATTGTAATTACGCACCATCAATTCCACCGCTATACTTCGCAGACGCGATGTTTCATACCTTTATTGCCGCTCTCGCAACATTCTGTTCAGTTCATCCAGCAATCTGTCTGCCGCCCCGCTCTTAGACAATAATGGCAGATTAACTACTTTCTCATGCATAATCAGTGTCAGATGGTTTGTGTCCGTTCCAAATCCTGATCCTGCATCCCTGAGAGAGTTTGCTGCTATCAGATCGACATTTTTCTTCTCCAGCTTTGCCTTGGAATTCTCTAGTACATTTTGTGTCTCCATAGAAAAACCACAAATAATCTGCCCCGCTATTCTGTTTTCTCCAAGCCACTTTAAGATATCTGCCGTTCTTTCAAGATGGATACACAGATCACTGTCATTATCCGTTTTCTTTATTTTTTCATTTTTTTTATCAGCAGGTGTATAATCTGCCACTGCAGCCGTCTTGATGATGATATCCTGCTCCTGATACAAATCATGTATAGCATCAAACATGTCTTTTGCACTCAAAACCGGAATCACTCTCACAAATGGCGGCGGTGCAATACTGACAGGTCCGCTGACAAGGGTCACCTCTGCTCCTCTGAGCATTGCCTGTCTGGCAATCGCATACCCCATCTTACCGGTAGAATGATTGGAGATAAATCTGACAGGGTCTATCTTTTCTCTTGTGGGACCGGCGGTCACAAGCACCTTTTTTCCTGACAGATCCTTTTCATATGCTATTGCCCTTAAAATGTACTCCTTCAGAACCTCCTCGGAGGGCATTTTACCTGTACCTGTATATCCACATGCGAGATATCCGTCATCCGGCGGAATTACAGTCACTCCGTATTTCTTTATCTTTTCTGTATTATCCTGCACCACAGGATTCGTATACATGTTCACATTCATTGCCGGCGATACGATTACCGGACAGTGCATAGCCAGATAGGTCGTACTTAACATATCATCAGCAATACCATGAGCCATCTTCGCAATGATATTGGCAGAGGCGGGTGCAACCAGCATCACATCTGCCTGGTCTGCTATTGAAACATGTGACACATGATACTGAAAATTTCTGTCAAATGTGTCAACCATACATTTATTTTTCGTTAATGTCTCAAAGGCAATGGGATTAATGAAATTTGTCGCGTTTTTCGTCATAATCACATGTACATCGGCATGTAGCTTGACAAGGCTGCTTGCAAGATTAGCAATCTTATAAGCCGCTATACTGCCTGTAACACCTAAAACAACTGTCTTTCCCTTTAACATTTACCGGTCAATCCTTTCTTTTAGCTGACTTTTCTTTTTACACCAATGAAGCCCTCTGCGGTTGCCTCCTTTCATCAGCAACAGGGATATCAGCTTTTATTTATGCTAAGTATCCTCTATAGGTCACTGCATGTCACTCAGCAAACCATGCTTCTCATACCTTGTTACCCTTACCATCTTATTCTTTTCATCAACAAATACCACCTTTGGTGCATTTTCCTTAACTTCTTCAGGCGTCATTTGTGCATAACACATAATAATCACCTTATCTCCCACCATCACCTGCCTTGCAGCAGCACCATTGAGACATATCATTCCACTGCCACGCTCGCCCGATATCACATATGTCTCAAAACGATTCCCGTTATTCACATCTACAATCTGTACCTGCTCGTATTCTAAAATACCTGCCGCCTCCATCAGCGCCTCGTCAATGGTTATGCTTCCTACATAATCAAGTTCAGCCTGAACCACAGTCGCCCTGTGTATCTTTCCTTTAAGCATTGTCAATAACATAATAATCCCTTTCTCTTAATATCATTTATCATAGTAACACTTTAAACGCGCCATTCATACGCCCGTCTATGAGCAAAATCCGATGTGTAACAGCGGTTTCCACGTAGCGGAAAGCATTTTCGAATAGCGCATCTGAACTGTTATTAAATTTCACTGTCAAAAATAAAATTATCTATCAGCCTTGTTTTTCCGATATACACTGCTATCGCTACCAAAACAGGACAATCTGCCTTATGATGTACCTCAATAGAATCCCACTTAACCATCTCAACATAATCGATTCTCGCCAATGGTTCAGCTTCTATGATATCTGTCATGCTTCTTAAAACTTTATCTCCATCCTTCTCACCATTGAGAAGCATCTGCTTTCCACCTGCAATAGCTTTACTTAATACCACTGCCGCCTGCCTCTCCTCCGCAGAAAGGTAAGTATTTCTCGAACTCTTAGCGAGACCGTCCTGTTCTCTTATGATCGGACAACCCACAATCGTCACATTCATATTGAAATCTCTTACCATCCTTTTTATTACGGCAAGCTGCTGCGCATCCTTCTGACCAAAATATGCCTTGTCAGGCGTCACAATATTGAACAGCTTATTGACAACCGTGCAGACTCCCTTAAAATGCGTAGGTCTGCTCTTTCCACACAATTCCTGTGTCACACCGGTCATATCCACATAGGTGGTAAAATTTTCACCATACATTTCAGTAACCTCCGGATGAAAGACCATCGCAGCACCTGTTGCCTCACATAATCTGCAGTCTGCCTCTATATCTCTCGGATATGCCTCCAAATCCTCCTTAGGACCAAACTGTATCGGATTTAAAAACACGCTGACCACTACCCGGTCATTCTCCTCCACTGCTCTTTTAATCAGACTTTGATGTCCCTCATGTAAATATCCCATAGTCGGTACAAGACCGACGGTTAATCCCTGCTCTCTCCAGCTCTTTACCTGTTCTTTTACACCCTTTACTGTCTTTTCAAATATCATTTTTCCGATTCCTTTCCTATCAAAATGTACCAGTCAGGAACTGTTCATAATTAAACTTTACAGCTTTTTCTGCTGAAATGCTTGCGCTTATGGTATTGCAGCAGAAAAACTGATTAAGTTATTAATGAACAGTTCCTTTGTCCTAATAATCAAATTTCTCTTTCAGTTTTTCTGCAATCCCATCATCTATACTGTAGCAATTCTCCTGTGCCGGGAATACGCCACTGTTAATTTCTTCGATATACTGCTTAAATGCCCCCTTCATTACCTCTCCAACACTGGCAAACCTTTTTACAAACTTAGGGGTGAAATCCGAAAACATTCCCAGCATATCCTGATAGACCAGTACCTGTCCGTCGCAATCTGGTCCTGCCCCTATACCAATGGTAGGGATGGAGAGCATTTTTGTGATCATGGTACCAAGCACCTGCGGAACACCTTCAATCACTACACAAAACGCACCTGCTTCCTCTACGGCTTTGGCATCCTGAATCAGCTTCATCGCCGCCTCTTCTGTCTTGCCCTGTACCTTATGACCTCCAAAAGCATTAATCGACTGAGGCGTCAGTCCGATATGTCCCATGACAGGGATTCCCGCAGCTACAATCGCTTTAATCTGTGGTGCCATCTCCACACCGCCTTCCAGCTTCACCGCATTTGCCCTGCCCTCTTTCATCAGCCGTCCTGCGTTCACCACTGCATCATATACACTTGCCTGATACGACATGAAAGGCATATCAATCACGACCATTGCATTTTTGGCACCTCTTGCCACAGCTGCACCGTGATGTATCATATCCTCCATCGTCACTGAAACCGTATCCTCATAACCTAACATAACATTGCCGAGTGAATCACCCACCAGAATAGCGTTAATCCCCGCAGCATCCATCAGACTGGCTATAGAATAATCATATGCCGTAAGCATTGATAATTTTGTTCCATCCTTCTTTGCCTGTTTAAATGTCAGTACTGTGTTTTTCATCAATCATTTCCTTCCTTTCCAAGATTTTACTCATTTTATAATATATCACTTAATGCTCTAATATTTTTTTGATATCACTGTAATCCCTGTGGGCATTTTTCTCTTCTGCCGGCTTTATCAATTTCTCCGACAATGCTGTATAAATCATTTTATCATCACCCAAAAGAACATCAAGATGCTTCTTAATCGTCATAGCATCCGCCCGCTCTACGGGACCTGTCAGTGAACCGGTCACTCCCTGTGACACTATATTCTCACAATTGTTCATGAACAATGGATAAAGTGCCTCCTCACTGCCTTTTCTGTCAAAACCGCATGCCATTAAAAGCTCTGTAGCCGTCTTGAATAAACCGGTCACCAGATTACTGGCAAATACAGCTGCACTATGATATAGAATCTTCTGTTCTGCCGAAATAATGCGCACTTCATTTCCAAAACTCTCTAACAGATTTCTCCAATACGAAACCTTTTCTCCTGCTCTCTCATCTGAATATTCAATTGTAAAATATGCTCTTGATAATTCCCGATATGATTGCAGTTTATCACATACTGCAAATAATGGGTGGATAGAATAACCATATGCCTTCTTATGGTCTATTCCCAAAAAAACTGATGATGACATCACACCGCTACAATGACAAATATACTTGCCTGCTAATGAGTATTGTCTCAGAGAATTCCAAACTTCCTCAATCTCTCCATCCGGAACTGTTAAAAACAATGCATCACTCTCTGCTAATATAGCCTCAAGTCCTTCAAAAACTCTTGTACCTGTAAATTCTGCCGCCTCTGACGCCGAATTCTCACTTCTGCTGTAATAGCCCGATACATTCACACCATGTTCGGACATATATTTTCCCAGCGAAAAACCGACTTTCCCGGCACCTACAAATCCAATCCTCATACTACCACCGCCTCTCAATATATAATGAAAAGGCAAGTCTTAGAAATCTCATTTGTAAATAGTAACAATATAAGTCTCATCTAATTGGATATAGGACAAGTTCTTTGTCAAAACATTCCATATGTGGTATAGTTTCTTAAGGGAATACTATCCGATTGCATTATACCATATTTTATCATTGTGTCAATGTTTAAAAATCAATACATAGGGATATCTTTTTCATTGTTGTTATAAATTAAAAAGCACTATCTAAAACTGCTCTTAGATAATGCTTTTACCAGTTCTGTCAAACTCATTCCGACAAGCTCACATGATTCCGTTACTCTTTATTGTCATTGATTAAATTTTTTCTTTCGCTTCTTTTGGAAACCCGACTAAAATGCTATCGTAAATTTTTTTGCATTTTTCTGTGGCTTTTTCACTCTTAGGAGCAGTTCCTTATTTTCCTTCATACCTGATCACCGATTCCACCCGATAACCTTCCAGTCGTTTTCTGCCCTCCAATCCTTCCAGTTCCATCAGAAAGCAGATTCCGGCAACCTCACCCCCTAATTCCTCTACCAGCTTGATAATCGCCTCAATCGTACCACCCGTAGCGATCAAATCGTCAATGATCACTACCTTCTGCCCCGGCAAAATGGCATCCCTGTGAATCTCAATCTCAGCTGTTCCATATTCCAGCTCGTATTCCATGGAAACAGTTTCACAAGGCAGCTTTCCCTTCTTTCTCACAGGAATAAATGGCTTGTGAAGGTTATAGGCGATTGGTACTCCAAAAATAAACCCTCTTGACTCCGGTCCCAATACCAGATCAAATTCTATATCCTTGATTTTTTCCTGCATACTGTCAATTGCAAGCTGTAATCCGTCTGCATCCTGAAGCACTGTGGTCACATCTCTGAAAATAATTCCTTCCTTCGGAAAATCCTTAATACTTCTGACATATTCTTCAATTTTTTTCACGTTTCTTTACCTTACCTTTCTCTCTTTTTAGGAGCTGTATATAATTCAACTTTACCGTTTTTGAGTTGAAATGCTTACACATAAGGCATTTCGGCTCAAAAACCGATAAAATTGTTAATATACAGTTTCTTCCTCATGGCAACGAACTGTGTGAGACTGATCTGTACCACACCTTACCGTAATTTATTTACTTTTCATCCTATTACCACTGTTATGTATTGTACCATAAATACCCCTGTATCACAACTTTTATGTTACACTTACCATTAAAATCATCTAAAACAGGATAATACAAAATATTTATACCAATGTGATTCGGTTGTCCTCCCAACAGTCTGTCCGTCTCCTCGTCTCCAAACCTTTCTCTGATTTCCTGAATCCATCGGTCTCCATCTGTAAAATATGTTGCCTCCATGGAATAATTTGCCTTATTTCTTACCAGTAATGCCACAACGTTGCGATTATGCCCCCGTATCTGCAGTCTGTCAATGGCAATACACTTTTCCGCAAAGACCGGTTTTTCATTTGCCATACCAAAAGGTTCAAGCAAATTCAGCTGTTTTATCAGACTCTCTGTAATATATTCAAATGGCATTGCCACATCAATCCATATTTTTTCCACCAACATTTCTTCTGTAATATTCTCACTTTCGTTAAGCATTCTGCGAAGAATTGGCAGTTTCTCTTTTTCCATGGAAATACCTGCTGCCATTCTGTGACCACCAAATTTTGTCATTAACGGCTGATTATCCCCATCAGCTTCCCTGTAGCGCTGATTAGCCAATGTCAGTTCCTCGTACATGGAATATCCCTCTACAGAACGCCCTGAGCCCTTAATACCCTCCTCACTGTCCGTAAAGACAATGGCCGGCTTATAGTATTTTTCACGCAGCCTGCCTGCAATGATTCCTGCCAGACTTTCATGGCAGTCCGGCAGATATACCACTAAAACCTTATCCTGTTTCTGCTGCTCCTCTTCCTCTATCATCCTGATGACACGTTGCGTATTTTCTACCGTCATATTCTTACGCTCATCATTTAGTTTCTTTAATTCCTCTGCCTGCTTCACTGCCTGATGATAGTCATCACACCGAAACAAAAAAAATGCTCTTTTGGCAGTATCTAATCTGCCTCCTGCATTGATGCATGGTCCGATGACAAAGGAAATATGTCCGCTTTTAATGGGCTTTCCACCCAGATTTGCTGCCTCTATCAGAGCCTTTAACCCCACATTTTTTATCCTGTCTATGACAGCCAGACCATTTTTGACAATCGTGCGGTTTTCACCGATAAGTGGCACAATGTCTCCCACTGTACCGATTGCCGCAAAGCACAGATACTTTTCCAAGAACTGTTCTCTGCCTCCCTCAAAGACAGACACCTGTCCATTTCGTCCGCCTTGCTCATTCTGTCCGCCTTGTTCATTCTGTCCGCCTTGTTCATTCTGTCCGCCTTGCTTATTCTGTCCGTCTTGCTCATTCCGGTTATCCCGCCCATGCTGCCCGACAACCCTGTCATACAAAACCTCCAACAGCTTATAAGCAACACCGGCACCACATAAATGCTTAAAGGGATACTCACAGTCAACCCTTTTTGGGTCAACCACCGCATCTGCCAAAGGAATATGATACCTCTTTTCCTCCCCCACCAGTTCATATGGCACTTCATGATGGTCTGTCACTACGACCTGCATACCCAGCTCCTTAGCATACCGAACTTCCCTATCTGCTGCTATGCCGTTATCACAGGTGACAATCAACTGTACCCCATCTTCATGAGCTTTTTCAATCAGTCTCTTATTGATACCATAACCGTCTATAATTCTGTCCGGTACGTCAAAATCTACAATAGCACCCAGGGTTTCCAATCCGTCCGTCAGAATATACCCCGAAGTTACCCCGTCAATATCATAATCACCGATGACCCTGATTTTTTCCCCTTTATGAATCGCTCCTTTTATGATAGTGACCGCCTTGTCCATATCCTTCATCAGCAGAGGAGAATGCAGCTTTTTCATATCACAAGCCAGATATTCCCTGTATTCCTCCTCCGTGATAATTTCTCTGTTCCTGATAAT
Source organism: uncultured Lachnospiraceae bacterium (assembly GCA_902767015.1). GTDB lineage: Bacteria > Bacillota > Clostridia > Lachnospirales > Lachnospiraceae > Bovifimicola. Next base: position 85,165 of record CACXFV010000117.1, read on the forward strand.
CCTTGCAATTACAGGGTTAATAGAGAATTTTTCTCCTAATCCATAAAAATCTGCCTTCTTTGCCTGCACCAGCCATTTTTTCATCCTTACACCTCCAGCATTTAGAGACGAAGCGGGCAGAAATTGTTTTCACAATCCCTGCCCACTCCTCGATATTGATTACATTCCACTGTAAACACTTTACTTATCTCGTATGCAACACTACTGAACTGTTAGTGCTACTGTTACTATGAGTGTCATTGTTACTTTTTCTTCTTACTATCTTTCTTACTGTTGTCCTGTTTTGCTTCTGCCTGCGTCTGCTTTGTTGTTTTTGTATATTTACCCTTTGACATTACATACCACAATGCACCTGTGATAAATACAGAAGAGTATCCGCCTGCAATAATACCCACCATAATCGGAAGAGCAAACTCTCTGACAGAAGCAACACCAAGTACAAATAATGCCGCTACGGTAACAAATGTTGTAAATGATGTGTAGATACTTCTTGTTAAAGTCTGGGTGATACTTCCATTTACCACCTCTTTCAGATTGATCTGCTTCTTATCACCCATTGATGCGATATTCTCTCTTATTCTGTCGAAAATAACAATAGTCGCATTAATAGAGTAACCTACAATCGTAAGCATACATGCAATAAAGGTCGTTCCCACAGTTGTTCTTGATACCGCATAGAAACCGATTACAATCAACACGTCATGCATCAATGCAATGACAGCACTGCTTGCAAATCTGAGATTCTTAAATCTGAGCCAGATATAAATCAGCATACAGACGGTAGCCACAACGACCGCAATAACAGCATCCTTTCTCATCTGCTCACTGACACTGGAGCTGATATTTGATTCCTCAAAATCTGTCTCTCCTTCCTGAAGTACCGCACCAAAATCATTGATCAGGAGTTCTTTGAAGCTTTCTCTCTCATTATCCTCTAAAAATCTTGTTTTGATAACAAATCGCTTAGAATTTGTTTCTTTCTGTCCCTGGATATCATTGCTTCCTATCAGCTTTGCGATAGCCGGTTTAATATTGTTATTAAAGTCATCCACGGAGTAATCTTCACTAAACTCAACCGTTGTAGCGGTACCGCCCTGAAATTCAATACTGTGATTAAATGCGCCGTCTCCGTTGTTGCTGTTAATAAACATCACGACAAAACCGCCGATGACCAGAACAATCGATATTGCAAACCATATCGCTTTGTTCTTAAGGAAATCAATCGTTTTTCTCTCCTTCTGAATACCATAAAACTTCTTATCTTTAAATCCCATGCCATAGAAGCAGTATACCAAAAATCTTGATATTACCATTGCCGTAAACATCGACAAAACAATACCTATGGCGAGCGTAACCGCAAACCCCTGCACCGGACCTGAACCCAGCCACATGAGCACCATAGCTGCGATAAAGGTTGTCACATTACCATCCACAATCGCCGAGGTTGCCTTCTTAAAACCTATCTTAATAGAAGACTCCGTGGACTTTCCTGTTGCCAGCTCTTCTTTTATTCTGGCATATATAATAACATTGGCATCCACTGCCATACCAATGGAAAGTATGATACCAGCGATACCCGGAAGTGTCAGTGTCAAATCGAAACCATTTAACACCAAAAGTTCTAATATCGTATAAAGCACTAACGCAATACTTGCCACAATACCCGGAACTCTGTATACACAGATCATAAATATCATCACGATAATCAGACCGATCAAGCCTGCTACAAGGCTTGTCCTGATGGCATCATTACCGAGCTTGGCACTTACTACCTTTGAGCTGATTTCCTCTAACTGAAGACTCAGAGAACCGATACGGATGGTAGAAGCGAGGTTGTTCGCCTCTTCCATAGAACGCTGTCCCTCAATAATCGCCTCACCATCTGTGATGACTGCATTAACCGTAGGAGAACTGATAATGACATCATCATACAGAATGGAAATCGGACTTCCGAGATTCGTTCTGGTTGCATCGGCAAACTTTGTTGTTCCCTCTGCCGTCATGGAAAGTGCCACAACATATTCTACGGCATTTGTCTCATTAGAAGTTCTCGACCTGCCGCTGGCATCTGCAATGTCATCACCTGATACCCATACCTTATATCTTGAACCATCTGGTGTCACATATAACGGATATGTGTCATCTCCCTCAAAATCACTGTCTGCTGTTGTGACAAACATAAGGGACCCCGGCTTACCAAGCTCATTAAGCACTGTCTGTGCATCATAGGTACCCGGAATATCCACGGTAATCTTATCATCACCTTCCGTATACACCTCTGACTCTGTACTGAAGTTAGCCACACGAAGCTCTAACTTATATACGGTATCATTCAACTGTTCTCTTGTAAAATTGTCATCCTTAATCTGATAAGTAACACTTACACCACCCTTAAGGTCAAGACCAAGAATGATATTCTTAGCCGAACCTGTGTTAGTCTTGCCCACACCTACTGCCGATACAAAACCAAGGGCTACAATCAGTATCAATGATAAAATGAACAAGCCTACACTTTTTCCTTTACTGAATTTCATTGTTTTATTAATTCCTTTCTTTGACTTTATTTATTCATCTGCGAGTGCCGCTTTAATCATAATAGAACATTCAATTCTCTTCCGCTGCATCTCACATCCTATATCATAAGCATCTGTGATAGAACCATGGAACTTATATGAATTTGCTGCACAGCCTCCGCTGCAATAATATCTTGCAAAACAATTACTGCATTTTTCCTTTGCATAAACATTACACATCTTAAATTCATCACATATATCCTGTCTTACTATACCGTCAAACACATTGCCAAGAAGAAATTCTTCCTGTCCTACAAACTGATGGCACGGATATAAATCGCCCCATGGGGTTACAGACAGATATTCTGTTCCCGAACCACAGCCTGAAAGTCTCTTCGCCACACATGGTCCCTGCTGTAGATCTATCATAAAATGGAAAAAGTTAAATCCATTTCCTTCCTTGTGTCTCTTGATATATTCCCTTGCCAGCTTGTCATATTCCCCCATAATCTTCGGCAGATCTTCTTGTCTGATGGCATACTTCTCGTCATCTTCTCCTACCACCGGCTCCATGGACATCTGTTTAAACCCTAAATCGGCGTAGTGAATCACGTCCTCAGAGAAATCAAGATTATCATGAGTGAAAGTGCCTCTGACATAGTAGTTCGTCTGATTTCTGCTCTCTGCAAACTTCATAAATTTAGGAACTATCAGATCATAACTTCCCTTTCCATTGCGAAACGGTCTCATTCTGTCATTCACTTCTTTTCTGCCGTCCAGACTGAGTACGACATTTGACATTTCTTTATTGGCAAATTCTATTATCTCATCATTGATGAGAACACCGTTTGTAGTCAGGGTAAACCTGAAATTTTTATCATATTCTTTTTCCTTGGAGCGCCCATACCTGACAATCTCCTTCACTACCTCCCAGTTCATGAGAGGCTCTCCGCCAAAGAAATCCACCTCCAGATTTCTCCGCTTCCCTGAATTATCTATCAGAAAATCAATTGCCTTCTTACCAACCTCCAGACTCATCAGAGCCTTCTCACCATTATATTCTCCTTTGCCTGCAAAACAATACTTACAGGCAAGATTACAATCATGAGCTATATGGAGACACAGTGCCTTGACAACGGTCTTTCGCTTTTTAAAATCAGTTATATATTGCCTGTAAATGTCCTCCGTAAAAAGCAGTCCGTCAGTTTTCAGTGATGTAACCTCATCATATGCCTCCGCGATATCTTCTTCGGCATAATCAGCTTTTAACCTTTCCACTACCGCCTGCCTGTCATTTTCTTCATACATCGCTATAATCTCATAGCTTAAATCATCAACAACATGTACAGAACCGCTATTCACATCCAGAACAATATTATAACCATTGCTCTTATACTGATGTATCACTTTATTACCATACCTTTCTAACGCACGATAACAGAGTCAATGTATGTATCATCATAACATTGGCTCTGTTATAAAAATATTACATTACAATTCTATGTAAGGTGATGCTGCTGTCCGCAACAATATGATATTACTTATTATTCTCGCAGCTCTGATTACCAACTGTACAAGATGTCTTACATGCTGACTGGCAAGATGTCTGACATTCACCACATCCGCCCTTCTTCATCGTATCCTGAAGAGTTCTGGTATTCAATGTCTTTATATGCTTCATCAAAATATCCTCCTTTATTCATTAGCTTGCCCTATTATAACATAAATAATCAATATTTCAAACTATTTTTTTATATTTATCGTAACAGTTCAGCTATCCCAACATTCCTCCTATCATACCTCCCGAAATGCAGCTTAGCAACGCATAGAGCGCAGCCGGCTCCCATATTTTGCCATCTCCTTTAAAAATCATTGATACGGCAAACAATACTGCAAAATATACTATACCTATGATAATTCCATATAGATACTTATTTTTTTCCTTTATTTTTCCGTAAATGAAACCTCCTATAAATGTAGTCACAAAATACACGAGCACAACACCCACCGCTATTTTACTGTCACTGATATGAAGTTTGTAATAAAGCAGTGAAACTGCCAACAGAAGCATAAGTGTGGAAATACACATAAAGATTATCGTCTTTATCCCCGTTACTAATTCTTTTTTCATTTTACACCTCCTGCCTATTGCCAATGCAATCTATTGCATTGGCAATAGATTGCATTGGTTTGCCTGCAATACTGCCATCATTTTTAATATATTTAATATAATATATTAGTCAATCATCAATTTTATTATAAAACTCTTTACACTTATTTAATTATCATGTAAAATGATTACTATTCGTAAATTATACTATTCTACTAAACTACTAAAAGGAGAATAAAAAATTGACAAACATAGAGATTACCATGCTGCTGATTTTAATTTTGCTGATATTACTGTCCTCATTTTTTTCCTCGGCGGAGACAGCTTTTACCACCGTAAGCAGTATACAGATTCGAACTCTCATTGATCAAAATCATAAAAAAGCAATTTTAGTAAATAAGATTTTAGACAATAAGGCAAAAATGCTGAGTGCCATTCTGATTGGCAATAATCTGGTGAATATCATTGCCTCCTCACTCGCCACGTTACTGGCGCAAAGTATGTTTGGAGAATATGCTATCAGTATTGCAACCGGTATTCTGACGGTTGTAGTTCTGATATTCGGTGAAATTACCCCTAAGTCTCTCGCCTCCACGTATTCACTAAAATTATCCCTGCTGTACGCTGATATTATATATGGACTCATGCTGATACTCACACCGTTTATCTACATCATTAATTTCTTATCCTATATCATATTAAGACTCTTTAGGATTGACCCTAATGCCAAAAAGAATACCATGACAGAGACAGAGCTTCGTACAATTGTGAAAGTCAGCCACGAGGAAGGCGTCATTGAAAAAGAAGAACGGCAGATGATAACAAATGTGTTTGATTTCGGCGATGCAGTTGCCTCAGATGTTATGGTTCCCAAGATTGATATGACCATGGCTGACATCAATAGCACTTATGATGAGTTGATTGATATTTTCCGAAAGGAAAAATATACCCGTATCCCTATCTATCAAGGAACTGCTGATACCGTCATCGGTATTATCAACATGAAAGACTTGCTTTTGTACAATCCTGACAAGATTTTTGATGTCAGAGATTTTCTCCGCTCAGCCTTTTTTACCTACGAGTCCAAAAAAGTCTCCGAGCTTATGATGGAGATGAAAAAAACCTCTGTCAACATTGTCATTGTCCTTGACGAGTACGGTGTTACCTCCGGTCTGATTACCCTAGAGGATTTACTGGAAGAAATCGTTGGCGAAATTCATGATGAATACGATGCAGATGAAGACTGTGTAAGGGAAGTGGCTCCTAACAAATACATCATTGAAGGGCAACTCAAAATAGCAGATTTAAATGACCGATTGGATTTGAAGCTCCACTCTGAGGAATATGATTCTGTCGGCGGACTGATTATCGAAAAGTTAGACCGTTTTCCGAATCCAGGGGACAAAATTATCATTGACAATATCTCATTAAAGGTCGTATCTATGGATAAGATGCGTATTGATTCCATTGAAGTGATGGTGCAGCCGTAACCCGTAACAAGTGTATGTTAATAACAAATCACTTCTGAATATATTGAGGGCGGTGCAGTCATTTACAGACTACACCGTTTTTATACTTAGGAACTGTATATAATTAACCTTTACAGTTTTTGAGTTGAAATCCTTACACATAAGGCATTTCTGCTCAAAAACTGATTAAGTTATTAATATACAGTTTCTTATTTTGCCTTAGCAATTATATTGTTGCGTCTGACAAGCAATAGGAGCAGCACAGAAATACTCATAATATAAAGACAATGCTTCTTGTGACAAGTATCTCCCGTCCTGACTGTCGGAGATTTTTCATTTTCCACCTCTATGATTTTCTCAACCACTTTTACTTCGCCCGATAAATCCTTTAACTCTTCACTGTCAAACCTGACTTCCATCGGACTATTATCGATTTCATAACCGGCCGGTGCCCTTTTTTCCACTATTTTGTATGTCTTTGACGCTACATATCTTCCGTTCTTCTCATAGATTCCAAAGTTCAGTTCTCCCGATATCGCTCTGCCATTGTCATCCGTGGTCAATTCTTCTATGACTTCTCCCTTCTCATCCATGATTTCAAACACAGCATCCTTTAATGGATTTTTTGTTATTTTATCGGTTTTACATATGACCAGTCTTCCTGTTATCTCCTCATCGAACATTTCAACCTTTTGTATTTCAGCAATATTCTTAACCTCAAACGTAATCTCAGCCCCTAACCGATATCCTAATGGCGCTCTCTCCTCTGTAAGTGTATATATTCCCGCAGGAATCGCAGCGATGATATGTGCTGTTCCATCAGTTACCCATGAATCAACCACATTCCCCTGACTGTCCCTGACTGTCAGCTTTGCTCCTTCAATATTCTGACTTGTGGTAATCGACTTTTTGGCTATACTGACTCTTATCGGTGTATCTGTTGCCCCCTCATTATCTTTCAATGCTATCACTGCTCCGTCCTCAGAGACAGTAAGTGTCTGTGACACATACATGTCATTCAGATAACCTTGTGGTGCTTCTTTTTCTACGATTCTGAATTTTCCCATATTTTGCGTTGTATATTGAAGTGTGCCGGTTTTGATAACATGACTGCTATCATTATCTTCACCGGAATGTAAGGTAACCGTCATTCCCCTTGTAGAATAATTACCATCTCCCTCATCCGTCAGATAACCTACATCCAGCCACGTCTTTAACTGCTCTGACCATTCCTGCGCCGCAAATTTCGCACCTTCCACCGGCAGTTTCGTAACGCTGTCGCTCTTGACAAGCTCTATCTGCCCTCTTACACCGGAATCATACGCTGCTGTGGACACGTCCGTAAATACGTTATTTTCGAGTTCTTTAATATTGAAAGTCCTTTCATATCCGTCTATTCTATAGTATTTTGGTGCTTTTGTCTCCACGACCTTATAGTTACCGTCATTGGCAGTCGTATAATAGAGCCTTCCCTGCTCAAAATCAAGAATATCTGTTGTATCTATCTCATTGCCATCCGTATCATGAAAGATAAAGATTCTGTCATCACAGGTATATTCCTTTCTTTTTTCATCAAAACCTAAGGTTCCCACCTCTAACCATCTGTCTGCCTCTTCAATATACTCATATATCGTAAATACAGCATCTGAGGCAAGTACCTTCTCCTTTGTAATCTTATCAAACTTTGCCACTCTTACAATGCCACTGATTCCGATATTTTTTGCCGAATCCTCCTCTGCCTTTAAATCAACAAGGTATCCTTCATTTCTTACCTCAACAACATCCGTCTCCATACTGAATTCCCTTGCATACCGTATAGAACCCGCCTCATAGCAGGTAGGTGCCTCTTTCTCAATTACTCTGAATATTCCCTGATTTGCCGTAGTATAAACCACTTTATCACATGAGGTGCTGTAAACCACTTCCCCTGTGCTGTTATGGTAGACAATTTGTTCCATTCCTTTGGTGGAATAGGCGTCCTTTTCACTGTCATATACCAGTTCTCCCATTGCCAGCCATGTATCCATATCATAAATATATTCCTGCAGTTCAAAGATAATATCCTTATATTCCACAGAAGATTTGGTGATAGAATCATATTTTTTTACCTCAACGGCAATCTCCCTGCCTCTATTAAAGGCCGCTGTACTCACCGTATCAAATGAAAATCTTTGACCGGTATCTCCAGATATGACAAATTCCTGATTAAACTCACCCATTGTATAATTCTCAGGCGCGGCAGTCTCAACCACTTTAAATCGTCCGAGATTAGCAGTGGTGTAATACAAATGTCCTCTCTCAAAATCAGTCAGCTCAGAAGTATTCAGTTCCTTACCACTCTCATCATGAAACCGAAATTCTACTCCGTCTCCGTCATACAACTTAGTACTCTGGTTATACACCAGTTTTCCTGTCTCAAGCCATTCTCCTTTTTCCTGTATATATTCATACACAGTAAATTCCGTATCCTCTGTTCTTACCGGCTCCTTTGTAATATCATCATACTTAGCCACCTCAACCCCGGCGTAAATTCCCATATTGTGCGGGGAGGTTACTCTGTCCGTCAAATCAATACAATGATTTCTTTGATTTAAAACATTAAATTCATAAAGATATGATGAACTTCCCAATACATACTCCTTTGGTGCCTTCGTCTCTCTTATTCTGTAACATCCCTCATTGGCAGTGGTATAATAAAGTCTTCCGTCGTTTCCATCGTATGTCTTTTTCCCCTCACTGTTATGAAGAATAACCGGTATGCCCTCTGTTGTATACACTTTTTCAGTTTCATCAAATCTCATAACACCCACTTTCAGCCATCTGCTGTCAACTCTTTCTTCTATCATGAACTCTGCATCATGAAATTCAACATTACTGCCTGTCATGGCATCATACTTTAACAGGTTTATGTAAGAATATATGCCTGTGTTATCCGCTCCCTCCTCGAAAGTACCATAGCTGTTTTTCTCATCATTCTCATCAATGACAAATTCCTTTTCAAAAATTCTCCTCTCTTTACCGGAAAACGGTTCCATCGTATAATATTTTGGCGGTTCACTCTCTACCACTTTAAATCTGCCTTTGTTCGCGCTGGTATAATATAACTTTCCTGTCATAAACTCTTCCGGTTCAGTGATATTCATGACATCACCACTTTGATTATGAAAAGTAAAGCTTACCCCCTCCGCTACATACTGTTTTTCATTCTCATCATAACGAAGTTCTCCTACCGGCATCCACCGGGCAATATTTTCTATGTATTCATATACCGTAAAACGGGCATCCCCTGTTTTTACCTTTTCACAGGTAACACTATCGTACTTTGCAACGGTTACTTCTCCCCGTATACCAAGATTTTTTGCAGAATCCTCCAGTCCTGTCAGATTCACAGTTCCATTTTCGGCATCTGAAATAATATTAAACTCCTTTGCATACGGATGCTGCCCCAGCACATAATAAGAAGGCGCCTCCATTTCAACAATCCTGAAGCTTCCATAATTCTGCGTTGTATAATATAGTTTTCCCTCACTGTTGGTAAACTTTACTTCTCCCTCTCCATCATGCAATTCTATCCTCTGCCCATTTAAAGTATAGATATCCTCTGCACTGTCATATACCATTTCTCCTGCCTTCATCCATTGATTTAAATCTATGATATATTCCTGCACCTCATATTTTACATCCTTTTTCGGTGTTGTCTCCTTTGTAATTTCATCATATTTGTTGACTTTTACGATAGCATTTACACCAAAATTCCTGATTGCTTCTAAAAAATCCACATACACAAATTCCTGATTATCCTCTGTCAGCAAAATCTCTTTTTCATACTTTGTATACAACGGATGTGTCAGGGTATAAAAAGACGGCGGCGCTGTTTCCGTAATCTTAAATCTTCCCTTATTGGCCTCGGTATAATACAGATATCCTGTCTCATAATCCCTCACGTTCTCCTGACTGACAATCTCGCCCAACGAATTGTGATAGATAAAATCCACCCCTTCTGTCACATAGCTTTTTCGCTGTTGGTCATATAAAAGGCTACCCATTTCATACCAGTCATGATTAATACGCTCATATACTGTCACCGTTGCATTCCCATTTCTTACCAGTTCCTCTGTCGCAGCATCATATTTATTGATATGCAATCTGCCTCTGATTCCCAGATTATATCCTGCCTTATCCTCTGTCAAAAGATTAACCACATCATTCTCGGCGTCTGTTGTAATATTAAACTCCTGCTCATACGGTTGCTCTCCAAGCACATAATTTTGGGGTGCCCTTGTCTCTCTTATCTTATAGTTTCCCTCATTGGCACTCGTATAATATAGTCCTGCCGCAGAGTCTTCTGTGTATATCTCCTCCTTATTTGTATTATGCAGTGAAAGTGCCATTCCCTCAGAGGTATAAACTTTACGTCTCTCATCATAAATCAGCTTACCTACCATCAGCCATTCCTCGCCTATCTTTTCATATACCGTAAATTCAGCCGAAGCGTCTGTCTTATCTTTTGTCATACTATCATATTTGGCAAGGATGACATTCGCCTGTAGTCCGGTATCCTTTGGCGCATTGACGATATCCGTAAAATCAATAATCTGCCCGTCTTCTGTCGACTCATTAATCGTAAACTCCTTTTCATAGACTCTGGTACTGTTATTCTCAGTATCCAGTACACCTAACATATAGTTTTTCGGACTAATCGTCTCTACCACCTTAAATCTCCCATTATTGACCGAAGTATAATACAGATATCCCGCACTATACATACTTCCCACACCGGCTGTGGATTTTGTTCCATCTGCTTTATGCGGTGTGTAATATACTTCACTGTCAGTCTCATACCTGTCATTGTCTATATTATAGGACAAATTGCCAAGCTCCTGCCAGCTATTCTGTGAGCTGTTATACTCATAGATTGTCATTGTCGCAATATCCTTACTTAAAAGCTGTTCATTCGTAATGGCATCATACTTAGCAGTAATCACCTCAATCGACTTTCCTATATTTTTGGCACCGGTGGATAAGTTTGTAAAATCATATAGATATTGATTCTCCTGATGTGTCAGGTTTAGTACCTTTACCACTGACACATCCCTATATCTGTCATCCGGTTTTGTGGTTTCAACAATTCTCATTTTTCCACTGTTAAAGGTAGTTCGCAATACAGGATATTCCGTTCTCGTTTTTTGAAAGACAATCTCTCCATCGTCGTTTCTGTAACTGTAGCTTTCCTGTGGGGAGGTCTTATATACCCTGTTGACACTGTCATAGATTAATCTTCCCACATCAAACCAATTCCGGCCTATTTTCTCCTGCAGTTGAAACTCTGCGCCTTCAAGCCTGTCTTCCGAAAGAGTATCAAACTTTGACATGACAATACCGGCGCTAAAAGGTTCATCCGATATAGCATCAGAAGCCGTTGTAAAATTCCATACATATCCCTGGGAAGATGTATCCATAACAAATTCTTTGCCATCAACATTGAGCTGGTAACCCTCCGGCGCTTTCTCCTCCACAATCTTGAATTTTCCCTGATTTACCGTCGTATATACAAAAGTCGCTCTTTTCATTTTCTTTGCTATTGAACCATCGGAATGATGGTAACTGCAATCTGTTGAACCTAACATATAATAGGAATAAGCAGGTACTGTAACCGAGCCTGATTTAATCTCCTTCTCTGTGAAACTTAATTCACACAACTTATAATAGTCATCTTTCCCTGCTACATATTCATACAGTGCAAACCTGCCCCTCTCCTTTATTACCCTCTGGGTATTGGCATCAAATTTCTGAAACAAAATACCATTATAGTATTCATCGTTGTTTACCCCTGACTGATTGACAGTATCCTTCACCGTAAGTGTAATGGTATTGCCATTTTTAATCGTTCCGGCGGGTGCCTTATTCTCTTTCAGATAGTATACTCCCTCTACGACATTGAGAAATCCCTCTCCCTTCTCATCTGTCTTAAATTCTCCTATTTTATTGGTGCATGCACTGTCGGAATACACATAAAATTCCGCATTGGGATAAGAGTATATCTCACTGAATATTTTTCCATACTTCGTAATTTTGAACTGTGGCTTTACCGGCACATTTGTCCCTGCATCCCATGTAATAAAATCCTGCCAGTTTGCAGATTCACTGCCCTGCACCTCCCAGTATTTTATTGCCATACTGGAATACTTCTGTTCATACTCTCCACTTGCCGATTCTCTGGCACATTCAGCATAGTAATCATAGAAATATGTAATCAGTCTCGCATAATCGTCCCCGTAGATAGTACCTTCTCCATACATCTGTCCAAATACCATCTGCGCAATCTGATGCTCATATTCCATATTTTCTGCACGAAAAGAACCCTGCGCGATTCTCCATGTAATAATCTGTAGTACTGCCTGATTAACCTCTTTACCGGAATAAGTGACCATATTACTGCCTGCTTTTCTCTTTAATTCAGACAGTCCGGCATCCATCCCAGAGGCATGATTAAAAAATTGATAAATTGAACCTCCCGAACTTCCCAGTATTCGCTCATAGGCATAGCATGCTCCCCGCAGATATTTCTCCACAGGATAGTCATTTTCACCTTCAAAATAGGGATTATTCTTTATATTATTGATATTCTTCTCAAGATAATAGTGGTCTTTCCTAACGGAGGAGGCATGTCCTTCATAAGACACACACATCGCCTCGTCACCGCCAAGGGTGATATACCATGGTGTCGATGTTCCCTTTCCACCGGTCTTGGTATTAAACAGTGCGTTCTCGTATGCCGTCCCTGAAAGATTAACTGTTCCCTTATCACCCGGCAGAGTACACTCTGTCAGATAATATCTGCCATCTGCCTCCGGTGCTGCCATATAGCTTTTGGCAATATATTCTCCCCAAAACAGACCATTTTCTTCTCCTGACTCTTTAAATGTCTCTCTGAAGTTTTTTTTGCTATAAGTAATGGGAAGACTTTTTTCTCTCGCCCTTTCAAGCACCACATCATTGATATCTTTTCCTTCCTCTCTCCACCGAAGCAAATCCTCTCTTGTGATACCTCTGGTAAGCTCTCCTGCAAAAAAGGAATCCAATGACACTCCTTGCTCTGCCATGGCAAGAATCTCCTCCGTTGTCTCATCTGTATAAATTATGTTCTCCTCATTTTTGTCGCTTTCCATCACATTTTCTTCTGTGGCAGCCATCACATCATAATTGATTCCCGTCACCAGCAATACAAACGTCAGAAGAAGTGTGACACATCTTTTTATTTTTTCTGACAATTTATTCATAAATAACCTCATTTCTGCGCCGCCTATCAATCATTACAATATCCGTTATCCTACATTACTCTTCACAGTCAGGCAGATGTCAGGCAGCGCATAGCCATCGACCTGACTGTGCATTATGAATCTAAGCCTTTTTGCATACCGTTGCAAAAACAGCCCAACTGTTACAAAAGTCATTTGATTGAAGCACCTGACAATATACAGCTATGTATCCTGTCTCCGCCAATACTATATTTCTCCGTCTCATACACTACAAGCAACGAATAATCTGACAATGTCTGACTATAATGTTCACTGTATCCTGCCGGAAACGAAATTCTATTATTCCTGTTGTTCAAATGCTTCTCTATGATTTCTTCTATCTCACGTACTTTTTTCTCATGCAGTACCGACGAAAATGTCACCCATTCTTCCGTCTGCTGCTCTGTGCATAAGATATACCGGTCAGCCTTCACGACAACCATAACGGAAATGTGCATCCATACCCTTTGCCTGCTTTTCGCATTATCTGTTCCGTATAATGCGAAAGCCATTTCCGATACAAAGACATCGGCAATCTTTTTCTCATCAAGAATGGGAATGCACGTGCTTCGGTCAGGATGTAAATCTCCTGTATACCCCTGCATTAATGCCGAAATTGCCACGTTATCCATTGTTCTGTTTAATTCATCTTCAAAAACACAATTCTGAAAGCTCACTCTGTCTTTCATGACTCCCATCCCTAAGAATACCCCGACCACCGCCAAAAACAGGATGGCATAATCAGTAATCTTCATCCTTGATACACCCTCCGTAAAAAATCAGAATATGATGATGTCTGTCTGATACCGTTACCCTCAATATATCACCCTTTTTCATGGCATAACTCCCACCGCTATCCAATAGCTCTATGATCCGGTCTGCCATATATCCATTCTGAACAGAATAATTCTCTATTGATACCGTATAAAGTTCTCCCGTAAGAGCAAGCCTGTTTCTATATTTTTCATATTCCTCTTTGTAAAGAATCCCCTTGTTGCATACACTGTCAACCATATTTACTGTCTCTGTGAAAATATACGTCTGAAACATATTATTCTGTCTCTCATATGCCAGCCTTACAGGAACAATAAATAAGAAAATACACCCCAATATCATAGCTGTTACCTTAGAAAAAATATCATCCATCCTTCATCCCCATGTCTCGCTCACTTTTGTTGCTCCATTATGAATCATTTTCTTGCATCATACTATTTATTTCACAATCATTTCGCTAATCTCTGCACAACGATTGTTATGACAGATATATCTGTACTGTATCTCCATACTTTGATTCATCAAAATAAAATACCCAACTGCCAAAGCAAAAATAATGACGCCTACTCCCCAGTATAACGCATCAAAAACTCTCTCCATTTTTATCTGCCTTTCTTCTATTTTTCCCGGAACATTCTACACTGCATTAAGCTATATTGCTGCGTAAACCCTATCCCTGCATAAACTTTATTCCTGCGCAAGCTTTATTCCTGCGTAAACTCAATTCCCGTGATGACACTATTGCTGTTTCTTAACACCTTACCTCTGAAAGTACCATAGGGGTTGATGTACCTGTCTGAGGTTTCATTGATGGCATAATCATATGTATTGTCTGATTTTTCTTTTAGCTCTCCCGTAGAAGTATCAAAGATATATCCATAAAATGTCTGTGTCGCCTTCGTCACGACATATACACCGATATTCTCATTCTCCAGCTTTTTTATGGCATTCACTACCTCACTTCCCGATACTCTCGCACCGTGATAAATCATCTTGTCACTCTCAGCAAATTCCGTATTTATCTTACCGATACGGCTTGTCCCCGTATTAGCAGTGGTCTGCGCCTCATTTGACAAATAAAACCCTAACGATATCACAAGACATGTGATAACCGTACCTGCCGCCAATATAAGACCTTTTAAACTATTCTCCATATTCTTACCGCCCATCCTTTCATGTTTTTTTACTGCACTGCTAGCGTTCCTCTAAAACCCAAAACCGCTGCTTGCGCCAAACTCCTGAAGCTTTAACAATCCCTCATAAATAAACGGCACCACCAGCACAAAAATAATTACCATACATATAGGGATAAATGCGATAACCTTTCCTATCATCGCTTTGTTTGTAATAATGATTTCATTTTCCTGCTTATGCCTGTCCATATAATAGGTTCTCTCCGATAAAATATCCGAAAATGCTTTCTCTATGCCAACCTTATCACAGGCCAGAAAACAGTCTAAAAGCCGCTCAAAGGGTGGAAATTTCACCTTATCCTTTAACTGTATGAATACCTCACTTCCCTTGTAGGTAATGGAATCTGCCATCTTCTCTATATTATGTCTGAATACTACCGCAAACTTTTCCATCCAGAAAAGAATCACCTCGATAGTAACTCTGTCCATATTCATTAAAATCAATATGATAGATTGAAAGCGGACAACCTCCTCCTCTCTGTCAAGCTTCAATAACCGTTTCCGAATACACAATAAAATAATCTCATAATAATAGGCTATTACTGTCACCAACAAAATGACTGACACCATTACAATAAAGCCTGCCACTCCCTTTTTATAAAAGCCTACCCCAACCATCAGGACAATCGATGTAAAAAATGCCGTTAAACTGCATATTCCCCTGTAAACTATCAATTCTTTAATGTTATACTTATATACAACAGATTTTAAAAACAAATCCTGCTCATAGTAATACCTGTAGTGATTTCTTATTCTCCCCATGATAAATTGATCAAACACTTTAATATTCAGTATTATTTTTATCAGACCGCTCTTATGGTTATCAAAATTTACAGAAAACTTCAGCTTCATGATAATACTTGCTATTATCATGGTTATCACTGTTATGGTAACGGAAGTCATTTTTCCTGCCACTCCGTTATAATAAGCATACAGACCGCTCACATTACGAATCCCCCATATGCTGATTGGCCTGATGGCGATGACCGGTAATACCGAAACCGGAAGCAGTCCCATAAATAACGCATTAATCTTTTCTCTCTTTAAAATCTCCACATTAACATCATTTCTCAAATACGTGAGACTCGTTACAAATACCGACCTTCCATCTATCCTTTTATCGCCGTAATGCTTTACGGTTCTGCACAGTGCGTAAAAGGTCATTAAAAAATGGTTCGGTAATTTCTCCAAAAGCTCCTCATCTCCATCATCACTTAAACTGTCATACATTCTGTATGCCTGAAGGGACATTTCATATCCTGCGTCACGCGCTGCCTCCGATACTGCTTCATCAACACTTCCTCCATATTGAAAATGAAAATTCACATCCTTTATAAAACATTCAAATTGTTGTAACAGCTTAACCTCCAGTCTGTCAAATTTACAATAGATACTATTTTTTATCAGTATCCACATCACACATACCGCCATAAATACCGATACAATACTGAGCCCTCCGTATGCCGTAAACAGGATGGCAATTGCACTCATGATCATAAGAATCTTTATCAGCTCACGTTCTGTATTTTTGACAATTCGTTCCCTCGTTCCGGGATACAAAATCTCCATTCCTGTCTCTATCTGTTCAACTAAATCTCTCATAATATGGCTCTTTCCCGCCACTTTATATATGATATGTTTCAATAAACCTCTGTCTGTCCTCCTCTTCTAAATGACTTAAAATTTCTTCACTGCTCTCCCTAGAAAACTGTCCGGTCATAACATATTTTCCTTCTCTGTATTCAACGATATTATTAAGCCTGTAAAGCTGTCTGCTGTCATGAGTCGGTACAATTTCCGTAATCCGCTGCACATATCTGTGTCCATGGATATCCCTTTCCATATGAATATCAAATCTTACGGTATCCACTACCTGTTCCTTTGCAATCACTTCATTGGTAAAGCCTCCATCCGTAAGAAGACAATTTCTCAGATATTTAATCAGATTATCTGTCGTCTTGGCATGATGGGTAAACATGGTAAACAGCGATGCCACCATTGACATCTGAATCAGCCATGATGCTACCGGCGCGGATGCCACCTCACCTAAAATATTCACCACACCATCCGTCTTTTTTTGTAAATCCAGTCCCTCCTGCCCGGATATAAACTCTGTCTCCTGAAAAGTCACAATATTCCTGTCGTGATAGATTTCTCTCAGGTGCAATTCAAATGCGAGTTCCTGTATCCGTAAAGTATAAACCGGTGGTATATATTTAATCATTGCCATTAAGAGCGTTGTTTTTCCACTGCCCTGCGTTCCCGTGATGGCACACACCTGACATCCTCTGACAATCCATTGTATGACATTCATTACCTTGACGGCATCTTCATCTGTCAGCAACTGCTCTAATGTCTTATGAACAATCGAATCAAATTTTCTCACAAAAAACACAAAACTTTCTGAGAAAGGTGGTCTTGCCACCACAACTCTCGAGTGATCATACATCTCATTGACAATATACCCTTTTGACATAGATAAATATCCCGCATTGTTATACCGATAGATATTCATGCAGATTCTTTCCAATTCTCTCTCTGTGCCAAAATCCAGAAAAGAAAGGTGTACCGTTCTGCCCTTTACAAATATCCATACACTGTTAAATTCTCCTGCTCCTCCTGACACACCTCCTGATATGCCATCAATCTTCATATCCCTTAATTCATCAATCACACCCAGTCCCTTATATCGTTCATAAACCCGCTGTATCGTGATCTCCAGCATTTCATCAAATGACAGCCTTCTATATTTTTCAAAGAAAATATCCTCTATATCCTCCTCGTTGATTTCATACTTAAAACCATCCTCGCAGGCTACCGGTCTTAAAAGACTGTATTCCTCCACCATATTGACAAAAGCCTCTCTGTCATAGTCCTTCTTGTAAATAAATAAGAGAATATCGAACTTATCTTTTACCGTGAGCTTCGCTCTGTCTGAAAAATGAATAATATTACATAATTTTTCTTCATCCATGTTCAGTTTATCCAAAAAAATATTCCTAATCACACCCTTTACATATTCTTTTGAATAGGTATCTCCTATACCGCAATTCTTTAGTGCATTCCGAAGTTCTCTTTTTCTTATCCTCAGTCTTTCGAGCTCTGCTTCACTTAACCCTATCTCATACAGATTCGCCCTCAATATTCCGTTAAATTCACTGTTAAGCACCTCTATAATCTCATCCGTATACTCCAAGCCCGCACCTCTTTATTATCATATCTGTGGTATTATCAAGATATTTCATAAAAATATAATTGTCATTCTCCTTTCCGACTCCTTCATTTCTTTCAAAAAAATCCCTGCTTTTTCCCAGTGTCATGGCATCCTTCAATTGAATGTTATAGGGAACCACCCCTATACGTTCGGCATCAATGTGATACTTTCTGTAAATATTCCTCACATTAAACTGCGAAGCCTCATCATATCTGCCGACAATAAACACGGAATTCTCCATGATGGCTCTGTTATCCCCTATCCTTCCCACCGGATTATTCCCCTGGGAAATATTGATGACCAATACATCCAATGCCTTTAGTACATCCTCTGCTATATTCTCCGGCCCGCTTTCCAGTTCAATCAGAATCACTGTATCCTCATCAAATTTGTTCAGAATACGGATATACTGACCGGATACCTTCATAAATCTTCTGTCAAATAATTCTCTGATTCTCTGCCTCGTGGCAGGCAGATAGTATACATTAGAATCGTCAACCCTGATAAGCTCTTTTTCAATATCTCCCGTACTCAGTACGTGATGCTCCAGTCTGTTGATAATATTATCCATTCCGCCGTAATTGTAGTAATCATAATCCTCCCGCATCATGTTATCCTCCATAAAAGGGGTAAAGGCATAATCAATTCTGTTATAATCATACTTTCCCTGCATCAGAATCAGTCTCTCTTTACACTTTGCCGACATGGATAATGCGGTTGCAATCATATTAAATGTGACAGCTCCCTTCCCCGGAACCTCACTCCAATAACCTATTGTCAAAAATTTTTCCCTCCTTCAGATATCTGAGTGCCCTTTTCACACTTTTATCATCTCTGCCGCTTATTTCGCATATGCACTTACTCAATACACAGGAATATCCGGATGACATGGCTCTGTAGCTTCGTATTCCCTCATAATCCATCTTGTACTGATATTCCTTATCGCATATATCCGGCGGTACGGCATATAAAGAACAGATTCCCACGTTGTTCATATAATATTTCTCAATATACTTTAACTTAGGGATATTCTCCGGCATATCCCTAATCACTACCAATACCTTCACACCTGCTCGCATTACAATCTCCCTGCTGACCCTGAGCTCTGACCTTAAGCAGGATGTATTGATAATAATACCGTCATACCCGGCTTTCGTCACATCAGCAATCACATCCCCTTCCGGTTCATTCACATAATCAAAGACATAGCTATACTGATGCTGCCTGACAAAATTCTCCTCCTCTCTTCTGTCTGCTGCCATATAAAAATCAAGATTCCTATAGGTAACCAATCCTTCCTGCGTCAGTTCACATGTAAGAATATCTGCAAGCTCCCTTCTTCTGCTCCGATCTGCTATCAGCACCATATAACCGAGATTATTCAATATCAATGCCATATACAGCATAAAATCCTTATACCGGTTTCCAAAATATAAAATTCTTTGTATCTTAAAGTTCTCCTCCCTACTTTTTATATATTATCTTTTGCTATTTGAGATGTATCTTATATTAAATCTATTTTATCATTTTGTCAATAGATTTATTTTTATTTTTTTTACAAAAAAAATTGCAATCTTTCATAACATATATTAATATATTAAAGAATTAATGAATGACCTTTATCGGTCAGCTAATTTCAGCAAGGCTGACAAAAGCCTTGTTACTATTCACAGGTACTCTCCGCTTTATCCGGAATGCTTTTTATAAGAAAACGGCTATTCGAGGTACCGGTTAGGAGGAACTATGCGTCATTTACTAAGCCCTTTAGACTTATCCGTAGAAGAACTCGATACACTGCTTGATTTGGCATCTGACATCGAACAACATCCTGATAAGTACAGGCATGCCTGCGATGGCAAAAAGTTAGCAACTCTTTTTTATGAACCAAGCACACGAACACGATTAAGTTTTGAAGCTGCAATGCTCAACCTCGGCGGAAATGTACTCGGCTTCTCTTCTGCCGATTCCAGCTCTGCCGCAAAAGGTGAAAGTGTTTCAGATACCATCAGGATTGTTTCCTGCTATGCTGATATTTGTGCTATGCGTCATCCGAAGGAGGGTGCCCCTTTAGTAGCCGCCTCAAAGTCAGGAATCCCTGTCATCAATGCAGGAGACGGCGGACATCAGCATCCCACCCAGACATTGACTGATTTAATGACGATCCGCTCGCTTAAGGGACGGCTTAATAACCTCGTTATTGGTATCTGTGGCGATCTGAAATTTGGACGGACCGTGCACTCACTGATTAATGCACTGGTAAGATACACAGGCATTAAATTTGTCCTTATATCACCCAATGAGCTTCGTATACCGAGCTATATAAGGCAGGATGTACTGGAAAAGAAGCACGTGGAATATCAGGAGGTAGAACGTTTAGAGGATGTCATCGGCGGACTTGACCTTTTGTATATGACAAGAGTTCAAAAGGAACGTTTTTTTAACGAGGAGGAATATATCCGTTTAAAAGACAGCTATATATTAAATGCAGCGAAGATGGCTCTTGCCGGTAAAGATATGCTGGTTATGCATCCCCTGCCTAGAGTGAATGAGATATCTGTAGAAGTGGATGATGATGAGCGCGCTGTTTATTTTAAACAGGTTCAATATGGTGTATATGTCAGAATGGCTCTGATCCTGACTCTGTTAAATATCAACATACCTGATGCGTAACGAGGAAAACTTTCGCATTGACGATGTATAAAATGCAGATTGTGTATGCGTTGTTACACAGTCGATATTTACCACACAACGCAGAAACGAGGTAAAACATGCTGAATGTAGGTTCTTTAAACGAGGGCATTGTTCTTGATCATATCAAAGCCGGAAAATCAATGTCCATTTATAAATATCTGCAGCTGGATAAATTAGACTGCCAGGTGGCAATTATCAAAAATGCCCGCAGCAATAAAATGGGCAGAAAAGATATCATCAAAATTGAAGGTTCACTGGAATTGGTAGATTTAGACATTCTGGGATTCATCGACCATGACATCACGGTGAATATTATCAAAAACGGAGAAATCATAGAAAAGAAGGAACTCACACTTCCGAAAACAATCAAAAATGTAATTATCTGCAAAAACCCACGTTGTATCACCTCCATAGAACAGGAATTGGATCAGGTATTTATTCTTTCTGATGCAGAAAAGGAAGTATATCGTTGCAAATACTGTGAGGAAAAATACATCTCCCTCTGACAGCAGTCCGGTAATTTATGAAAAACAATACAGCCATGAACAGACGACCGCAGGCAGACCGCTTATCATATATAGCAGTCTGCCTGCGGTCGTCTGTTCATGGCTGTATTAATAATGTCAGATTCATTTATTCAGGAGGCAGTGCTCCATAGCGTATTCCTGTCTGCAATCCGCCTCTTCTATAGTATCCCAGCTCACTCATGGTAACCATCTGATATCCCTGCTCCCTCAGCCATGGGATAATCTGAATCGCGGCATCTACTGATTCCGCATGAATATCATGCATCAGTATAATGGCGCCGTCGTATACATTCTGCTGGATATTCTGCACGGTGGCAGCAGCATTTCTTGTCTTCCAGTCTTCTGTATCTATCGACCACAGCACTACCGGATCTGTGATAAAAGTCATGACATGATCATCCACCGCACCATATGGTGGCCTAATCACAACCGTGCTCTGCCCCGTTATGTCAGCTATCTTCTGTCTCATATTGACAATCTCGGAAGTCAGACCGGCATCATCCAGCGAAGTCAGCTTACTGTGATTCGAGGTATGATTTCCTATCTCATTTCCCTCCTGTACTGCTCTTTTTAAGATTTCTTCATTGCCATCCACATTATAACCTACAACAAAAAAAGTGGCATGTGCATTATTCTCCTTCAATGCATCAAGAAGTCTTCCTGTATTTTCACTTGACGGTCCGTCATCAAAAGTAAGGGCAACCATCGGCTTATTCGGATCAATCTCATCACTTACCGCATTATGCTCCTGCGCTACTGTCGTCTCGCTACCCGATGTCTCATCCGTGGACGGCTGCGTGGTTTCAGCGGAACTGTCCTCCGTCGGATTCTCATCAGAAGCATTCTCATTCGTATTCACTTCATCAGAAGACTTTTCACCTTCATCCGTTACCTTTGTAATATCATTATCAATTCTGTCCTTATTTTCCTTACCGCTATTGCTCTTTTTCAGCTTAGAATTTCCAAAGAGACCAACGGCAACCACAATCACTGCCACAATAATTGAAAAAACAAGAACTATCTCCTTATTTCTTCTCTTTCTTTTCCTATGCTTTCTCTTTGCAATCTCATATTCCATAACTTCACCTTTATATGACTGATATAATATTGAGCAGAACTGTAAGCCGGGTTATGTCTTAGATAATCATCTGTCTAGACCTGACGTTGCCATCAGGCTCAAGCGGTCTACCCGAGAACACGACGGGCCGCCATTTATTCTCTGCTCGACCTTGCTTCGGATGGGGTTTACATGTGCCCGCATTGTTACCACTGCGGCGGTAGTCTCTTACACTGCCTTTCCACCCTTACCACTCAAAAGTGGCGGTATATCTCTGTTGCACTTCCTTGGAGTCGCCTCCACCGGACGTTATCCGGCATCCTGCCCTGCGAAGCCCGGACTTTCCTCATATGCCTTTTTAATGGCATCTGCGATTATCCGTTCTACTCAATGTCTCTACTTTATCACTAAATTTTGCTTTTGTAAACAATTTACGACAAAATCTTACATTTTCATTACAATGTAGTCAGCGGATATCTGTGAACAGTAATGCTTTCACACCTTAAAGCAGCTTCCCCCTATAAATTCCCGGATCAAGGAATTATTCGGGATTGACTCTGTATTTACCCCCAAAAAATAATCTAAGAATTTTAAAAGCCGTTTTGCTTCAATATATTCTTTAGAATTTCTGTCAATGCCAAATAATAACGGCTCCGCAAACTGTTTCAACACGGCAAGCTCGTAGATTAACGCAGAATTAAACATGACATCTGCTTCCTCCTGAAACGGAAAAATATAGCTTTCCTCACCATGTCTGACAGACTTCCATCTGGAGATTGTCTCCTGTGCCGAAATTCCTCTTGTTCTGGCATCTCTCACCATTCTCCTGATTAGTCTTCCGTCTGTTGTGGCAATTCTGTTATGTTCATCAACATTGAGCTGTGTCAATGCGCTGATATATATCTTGAACTTACTTTCCTTCGGAAGTGTATAGGAGAGTTTATCATTCAGTCCATGAATCCCCTCTATTACAAGGATATCATCCTTTCCCAATGTAAGGGTATTTCCCTTATATTCTCTCTCTCCGGTAATAAAGTTATAGGCAGGCATCCTTACGGTACGTCCGGCCGACAACTCCGTCATATCCCTGTTAAACTGCTCTACATCAATGGCATCAAGCACCTCAAAATTATAGTTTCCCTCTTCATCTCTCGGTGTAATGGATCTGTTGACAAAATAATTATCTATCGCAATCGGATGAGGGGTAATTCCGTTTACACGAAGCTGAATACTGAGACGATGGGAGAAGCTTGTCTTTCCCGACGAAGAAGGTCCCGCAATCATAATGAATTTTTTGCCTTTATCTTCGGCAATCTGCGCTGCAATCTCCGCTATTTTCTTTTCCTGCAATGCCTCTGCTACCAAAATAATATCATTAATATTTCCTTTGGAAATCTCTTCAT
Source organism: uncultured Lachnospiraceae bacterium (assembly GCA_902767015.1). Classification (GTDB taxonomy): domain Bacteria; phylum Bacillota; class Clostridia; order Lachnospirales; family Lachnospiraceae; genus Bovifimicola. The sequence continues at coordinate 109,414 of CACXFV010000117.1, forward strand.
TAAGGTCACCCACTGTTTCAAGTCCGAACATCGTACCCCATTTTTCGGATTCCTTCAGAACACTGAATAACTTACGCTGTGGATGAAACTCCGGTACCTCATATGGTTTTTCTTTGACCGGCAGCTGAAGGACAAATCCCTCATCATAGAGATATAATTCAAAATATTTAATATAGCCTGTACTTGGTACCATATAGCCGTAAAAATAATCTTCAAATCCTCTGATACTGTAGATATTGACTTTGGAAGCTCTTCTAAATTTGAAAAGCTTTTCCTTATCATACATTTTGTGTCTTCTGAACAACTTAAGAGCACTGGACGTGCCAATGGTTCTTTTATTAATCGGAAGATTATCCGCTACAAGTTCTTTCATTTTTTTTCTGACTTTGTCAAGCAGCTCTTCATTTAATATCAGGTTTCCTTTTATGACACAGTAATATCCCTTACTCAGAGAATATTCCACACAGATTTTTTCTATGTTCTTATTTCCTACCACATCATTAAACGCTTTTAACATAATTAACGTGGCACTTCTCTTATATGCTTCCATTCCCGGTGTGGATTTCACTGTGAGAAATTCCACCTCGCAATCAGAAGACACTCTCTTAAACAGCTCCACAAGCTTGCCATCCCTTAATGCCATCACCACCGGTGCATCATACTCTTCCTTAAGCGTCTGTGCTATCTCAAGAAGACTGGTGCCTTCTTCATACTGCCTTACCTGATTCCCAATTTTTACATTACATAAATCTGCCATTGTCTAACCTCTCTTTCCTCATAAAAGTATCTTCTCTATTTCTGCCACTTCACTCTTAATCTGTTCATATCTCAAAGCTGACGCTATATTATCACCATTTTTCAAATTCTCAAGTATGAGATAATCCTTTTGTCTTTTCTGTTCAAGAAAACCCTTAAACACTTCCTCTTTTCTTTCCAACAGAAGCTTTCCATACTTATACTCCAATGCAGAATATTGTTCTTCCTTCCCACTATGTGTTTTGATAATGGTATAATATTTTCCGTCGTCTTTCACCATTTCCTCATTGATAATTCTATGCCCTATCCGGTGCACATATGCACGAACCTCCGGGATTTCAGAGTGTGGTGATAATACCAGTTCATTTAACTTATTCACCACATCGCTGCCTCTAAAAAGAATATTTTTCATGAGTTCCCCGCCAAGTCCGGAAATACATGCAATCTCCGCCTCATTTTTCTCCAGTTTTTCAAAACCATCAGAAAGCCTTACTTCAATCTCTTCTTCCAGTCCGTTCTGCGTTATATTTTCTCTTGCCCGTTCTAAAGGTCCTGCATTGATATCCATGGCAATCACATGCTCTGCCAACCCGTTTTTTATCAGATAAATAGGCACATAGCCATGATCAGTACCTATATCCGCCACACGATATCCCGGTGTCACTGTCTGAGCGACTCTTATCAGTCTGTACGATATCTTCATATTGCAAAACATTCCTTTCCTTGAATGAGAACCTTCCCCACAAGAACTACTTTTCTATCTGTCTGACATTATTCATTATGCTTCACGAGTATCCACCACCCGCACTTCGCAGGCACAGTGAATAATAAGCATCATTCAAGATAGTCTCTCAGCTTTTTACTCCTGCTAGGATGTCTTAATTTTCTTAATGCCTTCGCCTCAATCTGCCGTATTCTCTCTCTGGTGACATGAAACACTTTGCCCACCTCTTCTAGTGTTCTCGGTCTTCCATCCTCCAGACCAAACCGCAGATTAAGCACCCTTCTCTCACGCTCTGTCAGCGTTGTGAGCACATCGACTATCTGTTCCTTTAACATGGTATATGTCGCTGCCTCTGCCGGTATCGGAACATTATCATCCTGTATAAAATCTCCCAGATGACTGTCATCCTCTTCCCCTATCGGCGTCTCTAACGAAACAGGCTCCTGTGAAATCTTCAAAATCTCCCTCACCTTATCAATCGGCATATTGATTCTCTCTGATATTTCCTTTGCTGAAGGCTCTCTGCCAAGCTCCTGCACTAACTGTCTTGATACTCTGTTTAGTTTATTAATCGTCTCTACCATATGCACCGGTATTCTTATGGTCCTTGCCTGATCTGCAATGGCTCTGGTAATCGCCTGACGTATCCACCATGTGGCATAGGTACTGAATTTATACCCCATTTTATAATCAAATTTATCCACTGCCTTAATCAATCCTAAATTGCCCTCCTGAATCAAATCAAGAAGCTGCAATCCTCTGCCCACATATCGCTTGGCAATACTGACCACAAGTCTTAAGTTCGCCTCTGCCAACTGCTTTTTAGCATCATCATCCCCCTGTTCCATCCTCTTAGAGATTTCAATCTCTTCCTCTAAGGAGAGAAGCGGTATTTTTCCTATCTCTTTGAGATACATCCGCACCGGGTCATCAATCCCCACTCCTTCAGGCGCTGACAGATCGATTTGAGACAAGTCGATATCCTCTGCCTCGTCAAGCTCCCCCAGGTCATCAATATCCTCCATGTCCTCAATATCACCTATATTCTCCAGTTCATTTTCAGGCACAGGTACAAGATCAATCTTTTCCTTATCCAGTCTCTCCATGACCTGTTCATATATATCCTCGTCCGTTACCGTTTGCGGCACAAAATCCACTATATCTTCAGAACTAACGCAGTTACCGCTTTTCCTTGCCTTCTCGATTAATCCGGATACACTATCCTCTAAATCATATTCCTTTTCTTTCATTTAATGATACCCATGCATCTGGCAGATTCTCCTGCCCACGGCTGTCCTTTCTTAATTATATGAATGTTACGATTTACAATGAAATATGCAGCTTTTTCAATTTTTTCTGCTTATCTATAATCTCCTGTAACTCAGATACATCACTCACATTTTTCGCTTTTTCATCAAGGCTGTTCTGCCTCACCTTTATCACCATATCATTTAATGCCTTTTCTTTTTCTTCAATACTCATATCCTCACGCATGGACGTATTAAAGAGCTTTGCCGCCTCTTTATGCTCTTCCTCATCCATAAATTCATTCAGTATCTTCGCCGGATTGACTTCTCCCTGCCTGAATTGCTCAAACAACATCTCCGCGACCTTATGATATATAGGCAGCAAAAAATCATTCTCATCTATGTTGTCCTTAATCTTATCGTAAAGTGTTAAATCCTCAATAAGCCATGTAAGAAGCAGCCTCTGGGCTTTAATGATACCATTATCCTTATCCCTGCTTACTTTTCTCTTTGCCTTACTTTCTTCATCATCAGCTTCAAACTCCTTTGATGAGCCTGCTACATAATTGACGGCAAGTCTTTTCACACTACTCTCAAGACTTTCTAACGGTATCATAAATTCCCTGCTCACCGCGTCAATATATACGTTTCTCTCAAGCTCATTCTGAAATTCCAATAATTTTTCTGCCGTCCGGTTATAAAACTCCGCTTTCTCACGTGGTACTGTCAGATGATAATTTTCTTTTAACATTCTTATTTCGAAGATAAATGCATCTGTGGCGCCGTCAATCCTCTTTTGATATTCATCCGTTCCGAGATTTTTGATAAATTCATCCGGATCCTTATATGGTGACATGTCAAGCACCTTCACCGCTATTCCCGCTTTTTTCAGAAGTGGTATTGCCCTTAAGGCTGCCTTTCGTCCCGCTTCATCACTGTCAAAGGTAAGCACTGCTTCTTTTATATACCGCTTCAAAAGCATGGCATGCTGTTCGGAAAAAGCGGTGCCAAGCGCAGCAACCGCATTCGTAAAGCCTGATTTCTGAAGGGCAATAACATCCATATACCCCTCACAGATTAACATATATGAGGCTCTTGCCGTTCTGGCAAAGTTCATCCCATACAGATTGCGGCTCTTCTCAAATATTCTCGTTTCAGGCGAATTAAGGTACTTTGGCTTTCCCTCTCCCATGACTCTGCCGCCAAAGCCTATTACCCTGCCATTAATATCAAGAATAGGGAACATCACCCTGTTAAAAAATTTATCATAGGTTCCTTTTTCCAAAAAGGAAAATAATCCTGTCTCCTTCAAAATCTCATCTGCATATCCGAGGGACTTAAGGTAACGGTACAAATCGTTGCTGGTCTTGTCGGCATATCCCAATCCAAAATGAACGATATCCTTTTCACTAAGACCTCTCTCCCGAAAATAACTCAACCCTACTTTGCCCTTATCCGATTTTAACTGATGATAAAAATAAATAGCTGCCTTTTTATTAATCTCAAACAGGGTGGCTTTCAAATCCCTGTTTTTCTTTTCCTCGGCAGAATACTCTGCCTCCGGCAGTGCCACGCCCGCTCTGTCCGCCAACAGCTTTACTGCCTCCAGAAAAGAATAATTCTCATACTTCATGATAAAAGAATAGATATTTCCACCCTCGCCACATCCAAAGCAATAGTACATCTGTTTAGATGGTGTAACAGAAAAAGAGGGCGATTTTTCATTATGAAAAGGACATAACCCAAAATATGTCGCCCCACTCTTTTTCAGCTTCACATATGACGAAATCACATCGACAATATCATTTCTCGAACGCACTTCTTCTATCAGTTCATCACTATAATACATACTTTTCCCTCAAACAATATCCTTCTATTATTCCAACCTGACTAAACAGCTGCAATTATTAATATTCATAGGTATCCTCCACCTACAATTTCCAAAAATTAGGTACAAATAACTCCTCAAATTTGCTGACAGAATACTGGTCACTCATTCCTGCAATATAATCACACACCACTCGCTGTACTTTTTGATTTTTCTCACGAATCAGCGGCAGATATTCCTCCGGCATCTGCTCTAAATGCTCCAGATAATAGGTGTAAAGCGTTTTCAACATTGTCTTTACCTTTTTTTCCTCGCCCTTTGCCACAGGATTAGAATACACATTTTCAAACATAAACCTTCTAAGTCCGGTCATTGCACTGCTGATATCATCAGACATAATAATATCCGGCTTGTCCTTACTCTGAAATACAATATCCGTAATCATATTATTGAGCCGCTCTTTTTTAGAATGACCTAATATCTGTGTGTATTCCTTCGGTAAATCCTTCTCTGTCAGGATATGTCCGCGTATAGCATCATCAATATCGTGGTTAATATATGCCATTTTGTCAGAGATTCTTACTATCTTCCCCTCCATAGTGGAAGGCCTTCCCGATGTCCGGTGATTGACAATGCCATCTCTGACCTCCTTTGTCAGATTTAACCCCTCACCCTTTTTCTCCAAAAGCTCCACTACTCTAATACTCTGCTCAAAATGAGTAAAGCCGTCTTCACACACATCATTAAGGGCAGACTCGCCCGCATGTCCAAAAGGCGTATGTCCCAAATCATGCCCTAATGCTATCGCCTCAGTGAGTTCCTCATTCAATCTGAGGGCTTTGGCAATGGTTCTGGCAATCTGTGAAACTTCTAATGTATGGGTTAGTCTCGTTCTGTAATGATCTCCTGCCGGTGCAAGAAACACCTGCGTCTTATGTTTCATCCTCCGAAACGCCTTACAATGGATAATTCTGTCTCTGTCCCGCTGATAGCATGTCCTTATATCACATTCTTTTTCAGGAATATCACGACCTTTTGAATATCTGCTAAAGGATGCGTATTCGCTCAATGTTTTCAGTTCTAATTCTTCAGTTTCCTCTCTAATTGTCATAATACCTCTTTTCAGAAACAATTGACGGCTGCAGGATAACAGCTTATCACTACAGGCTGACTGCCGTTTCAAGCGCAATCTTCATCATATCTGTAAATGACTTTTCTCTCTCCTGTGCTGTCGTCACCTCCGGTGTCACAAAAGAATCCGAAATCGTCAGCAGACAGGCCGCCTGCCTGCCTAAAACAGATGCATTGTGAAACAGTGCAAAGCTCTCCATTTCAACACACAGACACCCCTTCTCCTCATAGAGTTTTTGATAATATGGTGTCTTATCCTCCCTGTAAAATACATCTGACGAATGTACCCGTCCTTCCAATATAGGTATCCCGATTCTTCCGGCAGTTTCACGTATCATTTTGCACAAATCTTCTGACGGATATGTCATGTCCTTATCATATCCATTCTGTGTTCTGGCGTAACTTGATTCGGAATAGGCACTGTCCGCAAGGATAACATCAAACACCTTTGCTTTCTCGCAGTAAGAGCCTGCCGAACCGATTCTTATGATATTCTCCACATCATATACGGAATACAGCTCATATGAATAAATGCCAATGGAAGGCATCCCCATTCCGGAGCCCATCACAGAAACCTTCGCGTGATCATATTCTCCCGTATACCCGTACATATTTCTCACATCATTAAACTGCACTACATTCTCAAGAAAGTTCTCTGCAATAAACTTTGCCCTGAGCGGATCTCCCGGCATCAGCACCGTTTTTGCAATATCCCCTTTTTGTGCCCTGTTGTGTGGTGTTGCCATTCGCATCTCCTCCTTTATGATATTCAATTTTAATCCGGACAATTTTATATTACCCAAAAAGAGATTACTCAAAAAGAGGGTAGCTGAGATGCATCTCCTCTACCCTGCTTCATTCTTCTGACTTTATCACTCTGCCAATCTATACGACCTATATAATCAATGCGGAAAAAGGGACTTGAACCCTGATAAAAAGCCCTATTTTTAGCATTTTTAAGCATAAATTTTGTTTACACTTGTTTACACATAATATAAAAAAGAACAACAGGATAAAAATATTTTATACGTTATCAAAAAATATTATTAAATTTTTCATAAGTTTCTTCTTCCCTATCTAAACAAAATAAATATGATTCAAATGTTGTTTTTAAGTCAACATGTCCAGATACTTTACAAACAGTATCCAAATCAATACCATCAGGTATTATCGTACTAATATAAGTCTTTCTAATTTTATGTGCGCTTTTCTTAGGAATATTTAATAAATCTGCATATCTATAGATTTTTTTGATCAATGCTATAATTTCTTTTGCTGTATCAGTATAAGGTACATTTCTAGTACCTGCTTGTGTTTTTGCGTGGTCTACAACTTTTTTACCCACATATTCAAATTTATTTTTTTCTTCATTATACTGATAATCATTAACTTCTGATCTACGTATACAAATAACATTATCAAATTATTCTTAGGATTGTCTTTATATAACTGCATGGCTAATGTTATTATTTTTTGTTTCTCATCCGAAAAATAAATTTGCGATTTATTATCTTTTTTTACAGTTTTTAGCTTCTAAAATTCTTGATTTTATCCAAATAGGGTATAACTCTTTTAAAGTAATATTAGGATTTAAACTATTTTCCCTTGCTTCTTTATTTTTGTAAAAGTCAATAATGGTATCTTCTAATTTTTCCAAATTACTTTTTGCAATCAATTTTCTTTTACTTTTTGTAGTTTCGTCAGGTAAAGTAGTTTTCCATCTATTATCTTTATCTTTAAATATTTTATACTTGTGCATTTCGAGATACTTATTTTTTTCTTCTTTGACTATATCATCTCGTATGCTCTCCATGTCGATTATATCATGTGAAATCAAGTAATTCAAGAGTTTTGTATTATCCATTATATATTATTTTATCTCTTTGTTACTATTCACAGTATTTTTTGCACGAATAATAGACCTCTCTTCTTAGGGCGGCTCAATCTTATTTATTCAGTTCTTATGGAATTATGCTGAGGAGAAGATTTCTTCAATGGTGTAGGGATTTCCAGAACACAGTCTGGATAAAGCAGAAATTTCATTCAAACCGTTTCTCCTGCAGTTTTCTATATATGATTTGACAACAGCATAGTTATTTGCTGTTTTTGATGACGCAAACTGCCCTGAAACCTTCATCTTTGTTTTTACACCCCGCAGAGCCCGTTCGCTGATTTATACGAAAGTTCGTATAAATCAGCGAATCCGACCTCAGATTCATAAAAAACAGGACAAAGCTCAGCGGTGGTTTCCGGCAGAAATCAGGTAGAAAAATGTGCTGCAGGCTAATGTCCATTATAAGAACCTGTAAGAAAAGAGGGATGAATGTTATAGAGGCATTGATGAAAATATCTAGGTCGGGAGAAAACGCCTTTGCCTAATGCATAGAGAGCAAAGCTTAGATATGAACATCCCATGAACTAAAGAAAACAGCCACACACGATAGTCCGACTA
>CACXFV010000118.1 GCA_902767015.1 uncultured Lachnospiraceae bacterium
ACAGGTTAATTTTCAATCCTTTTAAACATGAAAGCATTCTTTGCTAAATCCATTGAGCTATTTGGAGAAAAGAGGTGTGGTCCGCAGAGCAATCAGAGCCTCCTCATGTCAGACTATGAAAAATCTAACAGTGAAAGGAGGCTCGTTTATATGGAACATACTTCCAGTACAGATTATCCAAATGCAAAACCGATACTCAACTATAATACTTCGCATTTGTTATTCCTAAAAATATGCAATAATAGACAAAAGTATAAAATATATTAATGCCGAAAAATGCTGATGCGCAGTAAGCCACTACCGCACAGCAATCATATATGACACTGTCATCTGTTTGCTTAAGCTTCTTAATCCTTGTAATCAACAACATAATAAGCCCGGCGATATAGCACAGGGAAGCCGGTGTGCCTATCTCCATGGCATACTGTAAATATTCATTGTGTGGCAATATAAGCAGTTTACCTGTATCGGCATCTAGCGGCATACAGTCCGGTCCACATCCAATGATGGGATGTTCTTTCACAAAAGCAAATCCTAGTATTTTCCTCAATTTTTAGAATGCTACTTCAATCAGGCATCTACACCACTTGTTTCTTCCGCACTTCCAACTGTTGCTTCCACATCTGAATCACTCGTATTTTCACCCTGATGTGGGTCATCCTGTACTTCTTCCTTACCCGTTATTTCGCCGGAATCTGTGTCGTTGCTGTCCAACTTTTCAGTACTGTTTACTTCACTATCAGCTTCAGGCTCTGTCTGCTTATTCTCATCAGGCTCTGTACTGTTTTCTATCGAAGTACTCGTTGAATCTGTATTACTGTCACCATTTACATCAGTGCTGGATGGCTGAGCATTTTCGTTATTCTCTAAATCCGTGTTATCTTCAGCCTGTTCCGTATCAGTCATTGTACTTTCATCCTCTGGTATAGCTGTCTCCGATTGAGAAGAGTCTTCCTCTGTCTCTTCTATCTCCTCTATCTCTCTTCCTCCAGGTCATAATTTTTAAAACCACCTTCATCATCCGGATAAACAGGGTCAACCGACCATGTGACCATTACCCTCGGAGATGCAGATATACTGCTCCAGTCGGCGTTAGCATTGCATTCGCCACGAAGTCCAAAGGAATATGAGTCAAAAGAAATGTCCTCACTGTTCTGAGATACATACTCATAGGTATCAGTGGACTCATCATAGCGGAAGGTATATGCCTCTGAAGGCGCACTGCTTAATTCAACCTCCACGGAAACTTCTCCATCCTCGGAAAGCACTCTCTCGTTGTTCTCATCATCCACTATAGCAAGGTATATGGCACAGTCATCCTCGCCCTCAAACGAGCCATTCTGATCCATGCGAAGATCTCCTCAGATATTTTCGCCGTTATCTTTATATTCACAGGAACTGTGCTGCGATTCGTGACATTGAGCCTGTCACTAAGGCCGGAAAAATCATAGTCTCCATCATCATGATTATGAAAAAGAAGGTATGCTCCCTCTTCCACCACTCCGCCGCCATGCCGGACAGCTCCCGTATCATACAAAAGTCCCTGCGGGTCAATATAAAAATCAAACGGGGATTCATCTCCAACAGTCGGGAGATCTACAGAAATGATTTCTTCCTTTATAGTAGGCAGCATCACGCTTCCAAAAGCTTCTGTGCCACCTTCCACAGCCATGACCGGAACCTGAGCTAGTGGTAATGCCATTATTGCTATTATTGATACTGCAAATATAAGCCCCTTCCTAAACATAGACATCCATGTACCCTCATCTTTCCTTTACTCCGGACAATAGTTATTTCATCTTTACAGTTCATTTCTTATACTTGGCATCACCGGGTTATCTCTTTCAATATTTATAGCTACCGCCATGCCAATCCCAGATGGTTTTCTATCATTTATAACGATTCTTTCTCCCATCGGCATATTAAATATTATCTTGTCATATCGAACATCATGCTCCTTGAGAAAATTCATCGTCATATCATGGTACTCATCCGTCCTGGACGTAAGAATCAAAACAAAATCCTCCTTCGGCAAAGCACCTATATACTCCTTGACTCCATCCAGCAAAGTATCGTATCCGTCAACCTTATAACCATTATGCTTTACGATTGTCCCATCAAGATCAAATATCCATGTTTTCGGCAGCGTGGACAAAACCAAATCTTTAGTCCTTACTTCACCTGCTACCATGCTATCTGCTTCTTTATCTGTTCCCATGTATCTCCGTCCTTTACAACAATGTTTTCAAATCCGTCTATCGCATACATATCAATTGATTTCCATTTTGTATCACAATAGAAATAATCCGGATACAGAGCAATCTTCCTACATTCAGCCGTTTTTATAACATCACACATACCACTTCTGATCCCTATGAATAGCCCCACCTGTTCCACAGCTGATTTCATTTCAGAAATCTTCGGGCTAATTCCCTCAGTTCCCTCAAGTGGTTTTTCATCTCCAATGATATTTGTAAACACTATATATCCATTACTTTTAAGATCAGCAATCAAGCCTTCCCATAGATCCCTAGGTAATGCTGCTACTGATTTAGCATATGGGGCTATTATCGCTGCCTTTCCACTCTTAATACTTTGTTCAAATGAATACTCATACCACCTCGTTGGCTGCGTAGCCACTGTATCCTGTGGCAGCCCAAATATACCGCATTTATACACAGTCTCCAACGGAATGCACTTCTTATACAACGCCCTGTGAAGATATACAACATAAGGCCTATCCTGATGAGCTATAAAGCAATCCGGGTAGTTCTTATAGATTAACTGCCTGTATCATCTCGTCAATTTCTTTTTGTCCAAATTCAAGTACAACGGCATATCCGAAAAGATCCGCAACCTGCTTCTGTGCATCTCCAACAGTGCAGACAAGAGCCTTCTCATAGCCACTTATTTGCATATATGATTTAAGGTATGACATGCAAAAATATACATCCCCTAGTGCCGGAAATGGACATAGCACTATAAAATGACCAGGGTATTCTTCCTTAAGCCTACTTATTCTTTCAATCCCTCGTTTCACTCTCTCGCTTTTCCTCAAAAGAGTATCCGCAGAGAGGGAATATTCTGCATAGGTATTGTAGTCCGTCATTTTTACAATATCGCCGTCGAAGCCTATGCTTCTTAGCTGCGCTGACATTTGCTCATAAAATCTCGATACAATGAGGACTATCGCATCTTTCGTACTCATAATAGAAGCCGGTTCAGATACTGCTATTCCTTTATAGTCCATTCCATACTTATCAGAATTATTATCCAAAATAGCAGTTGGCTTAATCCCTCTCTTTAGGAGTTCATCTGCCAATTCCATAGTTGCATTGCAGTGCGCAAACAAGAATACATTGTACTTCTGCAAACTGCCATCATCCGACAGTCTGTCCAGATTTTCAATCATTTCCGTATAACGCTCTCGTTCCATAAATCCTCCGCATCTGCCTTGCTTAATATTCCCGTTTTTACATAATTATCTATATTTCCACATCTGAATTTCATTTTAGGAAAGCATAAGCCATTAGCAAACTCATATACCCTATACAGTTCCTGCATATACTGTTCTTCTTTGTTTTCAGTATCTTCCACTTTACTTATACTCACCACAAATCCTTTCCGGACAACTTTGCCCCGATACCTCCGCCCGGATGATTCATTTTGAAATCATCCAGTGTTATTCCCATGCGTTTACCTATCTCTATTGCTATTCCCTGCAATATGATGAGATATATCGTTGTAGAATTATTTGGTACGATGTCCCACTCATCTCCTTCGTTTATCAAATGCATGACAAGTCTTTTGTCAATAATCTCTGCGCTTTTACACTTTTCTGTAAAAGTCAAGAGCCATGTGTCTGTACCTCGTTCTCTTAGATATCCGGCAAGTGCAACAGTCTCAACAGTATTTCCACCTTTCGAAAGAAGGTAGACTATATCATTCTTTCCAACCATGCCAAGGTCCCATGAACCGCTGTATTTGTATGTAAAAATCTGGCATCTATTCCAAGCAAGTTTAATGTACCTACAAACTTTTCACATATAGGAACATTCTTTCCAAGTCCGCCGGCAATGATCTTGCCCCCGCTTTTTAAGACCTCAACACTTTCATTTATAATCTGCTCGTAGGTGGCAAGATCCATAGATTCTACAGAATCTTCAATAACCTTCATCACCTCTCCGTAGTTTGATTTAAAAACTATCTTCGTCGGCAAAAATATGTTACAATAATGGCGGAAGTGAAGGTTTCTCTCTGGATTTAATTCCGGTAGCAGAAACTAATCAGTAGTTCTTCCAAAATAACGGTAAAGTTCTTCCCTGATGCAATCCGCCTCCATTGTAAGCAGCATCAAGATAGTATCGTGGAATCCCATCTTTCGGTTCCTTGTAAAATCTTTACCGGGATTGACCGCATACATTTTTGGATTCGCAGCTATTTCTTTTAAAGCGGCAAATAAAATTGACTTGATGATTTCAGAATGTTTCATATGTGTACCTCCTTGTAGTAAAAAGTTAAGTAATATTTTCACTACAAGGGCCGCTCTCGCTACCTCTTAAATATTATCAGTAGCGAGAGAGGCCGCACATATGGCGCGACTTGTCAAGTGTTTTATGAAAAATAATTTTTGTTAGGGTAGAAAAAAACAGATCCCCGATTTTTAACGGAAATCTGTTTAAGTTAATGACATTGACCGTGAATAGTAACGGGGATTTTATAAAAAAGGAATCTGAGAGCCTTATAAATAGGGGCTTAGAGATTCCGAGAGATTATTACCACAAAAGGGAGATCAATGCTCATTTTATTTGAAACTCCCGAAAAATAAAGGTTTTTCATAAAAAATAAGGTAGTAAACTTGACACTACCCTGTATTGAGCGGAAAGTGTGTTAATGATTCCACACCTTCCATTCAGTATTGAACTTTTGTACATTGATAATTTCTATATACCACCTTTTAATATCTGTCCAATAGCCCCGCCCGGATGATTCCTCTTAAATTGTTCAATCGGCAGTTGCAGTCTGTCGGCAATCATCATCGCCAGCCCCTGCAATACAAT